>CAZQWK010000016.1:0-11687 GCA_964597245.1 uncultured Candidatus Saccharibacteria bacterium
ATATGACATGGCGGCATTGCACCTGGATGCAGGTTCAAAACGTGTAATTATTTCAGGTCCAGGAAAAGGGGAATCACGACCAGGAGTTGCAGCAGCAACAGGAATTATGTCGGTTAATAATGATGTAATTAAAACCTGCCAGATTACTTCGAATGGATCATGTACTACAAATGCTTCGTCATCATTGGTGCAAATTTTGAAAGACACCATCGGAATCGAAAAAGCATTACTAAACACGACACACGGATATACTTCAACACAGGCAATTGTGGATGGTCCAGTTCGTGGTTCAGATTACCGAAAAGGCCGTGCAGCAGCACAAAATATTATTCCAACATCTACAGGTGCAGCAATCGCAGTAACCAAAGCAATCCCAGAACTAACAGGGAAATTCGATGGGATTGCATGTCGTGTGCCAGTAGTATCTGGATCTGTTGCTGATATCACCTTTATCTCATCTCGGGATACATCAGTAGAAGAAGTAAATCAAATTCTACGTGACGCATCAGCTGATCCAAAATACGCAGGTATTTTCACAGTTACCGAAGAACCACTAGTATCATCAGATATTATTGGAAATACTCACGCATCAATGGCTGATTTGGCTATGACACGTGTGGTTGATGGAAACCTTGTAAAGGTTTTGGCTTGGTATGATAATGAAATGGGGTATACGAATACGTTGATTCGACATACTTTGGAAATGGGAGAAAATTTGTAATTTAAAAAAGACCGCGAGGTCTTTTTTGTGTGAAATTAATTATTTTTATGTTTAAATATAAAAAAATACTAAATTAAAAAAGATGAATAAGGTAGTTATATTTTCGATAATATCAGCAATTTGTTTTGGGTTCTGGCCTGTAATTGCTCGCAAGATTGGCGTAGGTGAATCAAAATACCTAGGTCTTATAGTGACTTTGGTGACATGTATTGGGATTATTGGGTATTTGCTTGTAAACAAATCTACGGAGAAAATTAACATCGAAGGTTTTGGATTGATGGCTCTTGTTGGATTAATGAATTTAATAGCTTATTTATGCTATTTGGCGGTTATTAGTTATCCAGACTCATCAATATCTGGAATTGGATTATTGATTGTAGGAAAACTAACTCCTGTATTTACAGCATTGGCTGTTGTCTGGATTTTGAATGGATCATTTACTGCGCAGCAATATATTGGTATTGGGTTTTCTGTAATTGGAATATTTCTACTGATATATAAAAGTTAATAAAGAGCGGATTTATCCGCTCTTTTGTTTTTTCATTATATCTCCCTGAAAAAATAAGTTCTGATATACTTGAAATATATTATGTTCACGCACTTAGAAAAATACGGATGGAATTCAGAATTACAATCTGAATTTGAAAAACATACTGCAGAAAATCCTGACCTGATTCCCGCGCGGGTTTTTTCCGTACATCGAACAAACTATGAACTGATTTCAGAAAATGGTGAGATGGTTGCCGAAATTACTGGAAACCGATTAAAAGACACCGATCCCTATTCAAAACCAATGGTGGGGGATTGGGTGTTGGTTTCATTAGGTGATCGTGATAATGCTAATATTATTGAATATATTATGTCGCGGCGGACTATTCTGGAACGTCGGCGTGCCCACAGCGAAACCGAAATTCAAATTATGGCGACAAATGTTGATGTGGCAGTGGTGGTGCAATCATTGGCGCAGGATTTTAATGTAAATCGTCTAGAGCGCGTTTTAACCCAACTAACAGATACCGGAATCCAGCCATTAATTATTTTAAATAAAATTGATTTAATTGATGATATTTCCACTATACACGAACAAATGAAACATTTATCAAATGATGTTTCGGTGATTTATTCTTCGTTCCAGACTGGTCAGGGAATTTCAGAAATCCATAATATGTTGCAACCAGGACAAACAGTTGTATTTATTGGGTCATCTGGTGTGGGGAAATCATCCATTATTAATACGATGCTGGATGAACAGCAGCAGCAATTAACCGGCGAGGTTTCAGAATGGAGCGGAAAGGGGAAGCACACCACAACTGCACGTAAACTATTTTTATTGGATAATGGTGTGATTGTGATTGATACCCCGGGTACCCGTGAATTTGGGCTGACGGTTGATGATGAGATTTTAAATCAGAATTTCTCACAAATCGAAGAAATCGCATTGGGATGTAAGTTCAGAAATTGCCAGCACAATACCGAACCAAAATGCGCGATTAAACAGGCTTTGGTAGATGGTGATATCGATCAAGAATTATTGGATAATTATCATAAATTACAAAAAGAAGTACGGAAATAGTACTTCTTTTTTGTTGTTTGTTTCTGGTATAGTGGGTGTATGATCAAAGATCTTATTGCTCAAAATAAAAAAATAATTTTATTTGATGGTGAATGTAATTTGTGTGATTGGTCAGTGCAATTGCTGATTAAAAATGATCTGCATGATGTATTTCGTTTTGCTTCGCTGCAGTCTGGTTTAGGTCAGGAAATTCAGCAGGGATACGGTATCGATACTTCACGTATGAATTCAGTAATTGTGATTGATGATTATGTTGGGTATAAAACAAAAACAACTGCGATTTTTTCTATGACGCGGTCTATGGGTCCACTGTGGTTCGTATTTAATATTTTCTGGATTATTCCAAAATTCTTGCGAGACTGGGTGTATACTATTATTACCAAAAACCGCTATCGATTATTTGGACGAAAAAATACCTGCATGATTATGACCGACGACATTCGTCATAAATTTCTAGATAATTAAATGTACATTCCACAACATTCTAATATTCTATAGAATATTAGAATGTTGTGATTTGTTGCTGATAATAGTATGAAAAACAAAACACAGATGATGGATTTGGGTGGTATTCAGCCCGCAGAAATATTTCAAAATTTTGAAAAAATTATTACTGATCGTAGGTCGGTGTATTCGGTGAGTATTGGTCAGGTTCATAATCAAAATGATATTCGTGATTTTTTACATAAAACAAAATCATTAAAAAATCACCATCGAGCTACACATCACACCTGGGCAGTGCGTATTTCTCGTGATGGTGCTGTATATGAATCTAAAAATGATGGAGGGGAGACCGGAGCAGGGCAGGTTATCTTGAGGGTTCTGCAAAAGAAAAATATAATCAACGCAGTGGTGTGTGTGACACGTTGGTATGGAGGAATTAAATTAGAATCAGATCGATTTAAACATGTGCAGGACGCAACATTATATATTCTCGAAAAGGCTATGGACTAGTCTTTTTTCTTTTCAAAACTATGTATAATAAGGGTTATGAAAGATTACACGATCCATCTAGCAACTGATCATGCTGGTTTTGAAATGAAGGAGTTTCTGAAACAGGCATTAGAAAAATTGGAATATACAGTAGTTGACCATGGGGCAGATACTTACGACCCTGTAGATGACTACCCTGATTATATCCATTTGGCGGCATCTGCAGTGTCAATTAATCCTCATGACCGCGCGATTATTTTTGGTGGATCTGGACAAGGTGAGGCTATGGTTGCTAATCGTTATTCTAATGTTCGTGCTACAACCTACTATCATTTCAGCCCAGAAATTATCAAATTATCTCGAGAGCATAATAATGCGAATGTATTATCTGTTGGGGCTCGTTTTATGGATAATCAGGAATTGTTGGAGTCGGTGTTGTTTTGGTTGGAGCTGCCATTTTTGACCGAAGAACGTCATGTTCGAAGAATTGAAAAAATTGATTTGACCGAGTATAGTGATGAAATTGAATTATGATGTACGCGTCGTTACAAAAAAGTTTCCAGAAATTTATTGATCACGACGAGCATTTTACCGAAGAGCAGCAGCAAAAAATACTGATATCGTTTAAAGATGCCTATAATAAAAAAGTTTTTAATCTCAGTATTATTTTGTTGTTTTGGAGTATTGCTGGAATTACTATTGATTCTGTTATTATTGGTGGAAGTCTTATTGGGGCTATTGCTGATGGGATGGAGTGGCGATATATTTTACCTACTGTTATATTTTCGTTTCTGAATTTTGTTTTCAAGTCTATTTTTGTGAAATGGTTTATGGGGGACAGGATTCCGTGGGTACAATTATTACTGTGCGGTATTCCCTATATTGGGAGTGCGGGTCTGTTGATGTATTTGGTAAAACGTGACCCTCTCTATGGTGCTGGTCTACGGCACTATATGCGCTATTTACGCAAAAATCTATTACGTAAATTTCTTGGTATGAAAAAAACCAACACTGATTAGTGTTGGTTTTTAATGTATTCCAAAACTTCTTTTGGGTGATTTGCTGGTTTTACCTTTGGCCAGTGTTTTTCGATTATTCCGTTTTCATTGATTAAAAATGATTCTCGACTAATTCCCATGTATTTTTTACCAAACATGGATTTTTCTTTCCATGTATTATATTGCTGGCAGATAGCACCTGCTTCATCCATTAATAGGGGGAATTCTAATCCATGTTTGTTACAGAATTTTTGGTGTGATGTGATACTGTCTTTTGAGATAGCTAAAATTTCTGTGTTGTGTTTTTTAAATTCCGCATACAGATCCTGAAACCCAAGTGCCTCGATGGTACATCCAGGAGTGGAATCTTTGGGGTAAAAATATAATAAAACTTTTTTGCCAATAAGGTCTGATAATACAATATTGTTTCCGCTGTGGTCTGTTGTTGTGAATAATGGTGCTTGTGTGTTTTCCATGCCTGTATTTTAACATTTCCAGAATTCTTGTGCTGGTATATGATAGGGTTATGAAATCAAATATTATTCCGGCAATTATGCCGCAGAAATTTTTTGCTATTGAGGATTCGGTTAATTTAGTTCGTCATGCTGTTGGTATGGTGCAGCTCGATCTAATGGATGGGAAGTATGTACCTGAAAAAACATGGCCATTTCACTATAAAAATGATCATGATTTACGTGATTTGATCGCGCAAGATATCTCGTTGCCGCTATGGGAGGAAATCGATTATGAATTAGATTTAATGGTGGAACGCCCAGAGGAGCAATTAGATACCTGGCTGCAGATTGGAGCAGCCCGCGTAATTTTCCATTACGCATCAATTCATGATTGGGACAAAATCCGTGATATTGGTCCGGGCGTACGGAATTTTATTAAAATTGGCTTGGCGGTGACTATACATGATGACCTTGAAAAAGCATGTCTTCTTGTTGAGGAGGGGTTGTTTGACTACATTCAGGTGATGGGGATTTCTCGGATCGGATACATGGGAGAACCGTTTGCTACAGATTCATTAGCTATAATCAGGGATTTGAAAAAAAAATACCCACATATGATGATTACTGTTGATGGGGGTGTTTCTTTGGATACTATTGCAGACTTGGCGAATGTTGGTGCTACTGAATTTGTTTCCGGATCAGGTGTTTTTGGTGGAGGGGAGGTAGAAGAAAATATCTATAATCTCGAGGATGAATCAGGTTTGTTTTCTGATCAGGATTAAAGGGTAGTATTTCAATGAAATATACATATCTCGGTCTTTTGGTAAAAAAAGAATCTGCGAAAGCAGATTCTTTTAATATCTTGATCATTCTGTATCGAGAGCTCTTTATTGGAATAGTTTGGCGATCTTTTGCCATGGTGACTTTTTAAAAAGTTTTTTCCGTGCACGTAGCGATTTTGAGAATCGATCTGGGCCGCCATTACCTGTTTTTTTATAGTAAGCTTGTTTTTTATCTTCTGGAAGGTTCACAATTTTCTGGCATTTTTTTGTACAGGCTCCATTCATTTTTTCGTGACAGGTATCGCACTGTAGGAACAGTAGATTACAGCTGAGGTTTGCACAATTTACATGTCGATCACACTTTTCGCTACATTGATGACAATTACTGATGATTTCGTTATTGATTTGTTCTGGGTCACGGTGATCAAATACATAATTTGATCCGAGGAATTTATTTTCCAGCCCCTTTTGTTCCACTTGGTGTTTGTAATCGATGATTCCTCCGTGTAATTGGTTTACATCCTGAAAACCTTGATGTTTTAGGTATGCTGATGCTTTTTCGCAGCGAATTCCGCCGGTACAGTAAAGAAGTAATTTTTTATCTTTATTATTTTTTAGGTCTTCGGCTACCCGAGGTAGCTCCTCGCGAAAGGTGTCAACCTGTGGAGTGACTGCTCCGTCAAAATGACCGATTTCAGATTCATAATGATTACGCATGTCTACAACAATAGTTTCGTCGTCTTCCATGGCTGCATTCCATTCTTCTGCTGTTAGGTGGTTTCCTACATTTTCAATATCATAATCCTGAATCGATAGTCCATCTGCTACAATCTGTTTTTTTACCTTTATTTGGAGTTTGTAAAATGAGGTTTTGTGGTGAATTCCAATTTTAAATGGAACACCAGTAAATTCTGGAATGGCATATAGTAATGTTTTAAATTCTTCCCAGTGGTGTTTTGGTACTGACATCTGTGCGTTGATCCCTTCTTCTGCTATGTATATGCGACCAAGGCAGTCTAGTTTTGTCCATATGTTAAACAAATAATCTCGCATTTCCTGGGGATTTTTGATGATTACGTATTTGTATAGAGAGACCGTCACTCGCTCGAATGTTTCGTTGTGAAGCTTTTCTCTGGCTTCTTGTTTGTTTAGTCCATAGGGGAGATTTTTTTTACCAACAGTTTTCATATAATTGATATTAAATACTTTCTCGTTTTTTACAAATATAAAAAGGTTTATAAATAATGATATAATGTTTTTATGACAGATGAACGAATCAAAGAATTAGAATTACAGGCAAATGATATCCGTATTTCGATTATTGATATGCTAGAGGATGCAGGTAGTGGTCATACTGCAGGTCCTCTGGGTATGACCGATATGTTTACGGCACTTTATTTTGAAGTAATGCAACATGACCCAAAGAATCCAGAGTGGCAGGATCGAGACTGGTTATTTCTATCAAACGGACATACTGTGCCTGTACGCTATGCCACAATGGCACATGCTGGGTATTTCCCACTGGAAGAATTAAAGACACTGAGAAAATTTGGTTCTCGGCTACAGGGGCATCCAGAGCGACATGCATTACCGGGAATCGAGCACACATCAGGACCATTGGGTTCTGGGTTGGGGCAGGCAGCCGGAGTTGCTATGGGACTACGTGTTGATCACAAGAAAAATCATGTCTTTTGTTTTACAGGGGATGGTGAGTTGAATTGTGGAAATATTTGGGAGTCAGCGATGTTTGCAGGGCATCATAGATTATCGAATCTGACAGCTATCGTTGATCGAAATAATATTCAAATCAACGGAGCAACAGAAAATGTTATGACCCTAGAAGACTTGCGTGGTAAATGGGAGTCGTTTGGATGGCATGTTATCGAGATTGATGGGCATAATATTCAGCAATTTGTAGATGCAATAAACCAAGCAAAGGCAATACAAAACAAACCGACTTGTATCATTGCTCATACTATTCCTGGAAAAGGAATCAAAGAGATCGAGAACGAGTTCGAGTGGCACGGTAAGCCACCAAGTACCGAAGAAGAAAAAAGATTTCTCAAGGAATTGCGTACACTGAGAGGTAGGATCGAGGAAACTCACTCAAGTTAGTATGGAGAGTTTTGGACAAAAGGCTCTTGAGAGAGTAACACAATCTTGTCAGATTCCCGAAGACAAGATTGCCGAAGCGGGAGGTGATGAGTATGCCTACGACAGTGATTTTAGAGAGGATGTTTTGCTGGAGACAGTTCAAATGAACCAGACAGCATTTGACGAAATGAACGAAAGACTATTTTTACTGCAGGAACAAAAACAGGAAATAGAAGAATCTCTTTCTGATGCGGAATTAAAAATGGATGCGTTACCTCAGATGAAACATGAACAGAAAGAAATTCATGACTTGATCATTGATTTAAATATAGATTTAAATGACCCAAGGAAACCTCTTTCTCATGACGAGCGCACATCTAAGATGCTCAAGATTTACGATCTTGAGGTGAGGAGGAAAACATTATCTATGGAGATTGATCGTATTCCTGAGGTTTTGAATAATGCCCCACATGCATTATTGAATATTGGTAAACAGATCGATGAACTGTCGGATCAAATTAAGTCTTATTACTCAGAACAGAATTCATTTGAAAAAAATTAATTATGATAAATACAGAATTACATTTACATACAGAAGCTCTTGATTCAACCAAACTTGATAGAGCTGCGACTCGTGACGGCTTTGGAAAAGGGTTGGTAGAAGCTGCACAGGTGGACGACAGAGTTGTTGCGCTATGTGCCGATTTGGCAGAATCAACGCGGGCTCATTGGTTCAAGGATCAATTCCCGCAAAGATATATCGAGCTGGGTGTTGCAGAGCAGAACTTGGCAGCGGTAGCATCAGGTTTAGCTAATTACGGAAAAATTCCTTTTATGATGTCTTATGCTGCATTTTCTCCTGGTCGCAATTGGGAGCAAATTCGCTCAACGATTTGTTTGAATGATGTTCCTGTAAAGGTGGTTGGTGCTCATGCTGGGGTTTCTGTTGGTCCTGACGGAGCAACACATCAGGCCCTAGAGGATATCGCAACAATGCGAGTAATTCCAAATATGACAGTAGTGATCCCTGCTGATTCAGAAGAGGCTCGAAAAGCGACATTAGCTATTGCATCTACTGACAAGCCGGCATATATTCGTTTGGCTCGAGCAAAAACCCCAATCTTTACCACCTCAGAAACACCTTTCGAGATTGGTAAACCCCAGATTGTATTTCAGCCAGAGAATCCTCGGTTTGGAATTATTGCCTGCGGTTCGTTGGTATACCAGTCTATTTTAGCTGCCCAAGAGTTGGCCCAAGAAGGTATTCAGGTGTCGGTTATGAATATGTCAACGATTAAACCTATGAATGAAAAAATGGTTATTGAATTTGCGCAATCTGTTGATCAGATTATTACAGCAGAGGAACATCAGATTCGAGCAGGAATGGGGTCAGCTGTGGCCGAGGTATTGGTCCAGCATGCACCTACCAAAATGTCATTTATTGGTATGCAAGATCGTTTTGGTGAATCAGGTGCACCTGATGAACTATTAGAGCATTTTGGTTTTACCAAAGAAGGAATTATTAAACACATCAAAGAACAGTTATAGAAAAAAGACCCCTGCGGGTCTTTTTTCAAATACGTTGTGGATCGATGATGTTTCGACGAAGGAGAAACCAGCGATCCCTCCAATATCAGCATCACCAAATATTATAATTACCACAATCTAAACTGCGGGTCTTTTTTCAAATACGTTGTGGATGCAAAAAAGTCCCTGCGGACTCTTTTGCAAACATGTTGTAGATTTTCTTTATTTCGACGCAGGAGAAATAGAAAATCCCTCCATTGTAAGCACTGTTTATGAAATGATAATTTGGGCAGGTTGATGTTTTAGGTGCAGCGCAAAACCAAATATCTTTCCAGTCTAACAAAACTACCTGGTCATGAATTTTAATAATCAAAACTTGCGGGCTGTTTTTCGAATACCTTACATTACCATTCTTTTTTATGATTAAAAAAGAATCAAAAAACTCTCAAAACACACAGCAATCATCTAAAATACAACAATTATTTTTGATACTCGAGAACTCGCTATTGCTCAAACAACTCTCGTATTCTTCAAAAATAACCGTCGTATTTTTATACGATAATTATTGTAGGTTTTGAAATAGATGATGCCAACTAAAAACATTCTAATATTCTATAGAATACTAGAATGTTTTTTTATATATATTGAATTATAAATCCTTCACAATATCAACAATGTGAATCCGTGTTTCGTGCCGCCCCATGAACACCGAATGTTCCAGGTGACCAACAAGACAGCATGACTCCTCGGCGGCAGGAGGGTAGGTGTATTCATCTGCTGTTTTGAAAAAGGCTATGGCGCGAATATTTTTATTTGCAGAATTATTAAAATGAATTTCAATGTGTTCTTTGGTTTTTCCAAATTGCTCGACGTAGTGAGGGGTGATGTTTTTCCAGATAAATAATGGTTTTTCATTTCCTATACCAAATGGTCCTAGTCGATTGATTTCTGTAAATGTTGCAATGTTGATATCGTCAACAGTCAACTCTGTATCGATGGTAGTTTGATCCACTCTGCTATTGTCTTCTTGAGGTAGTGATTGTGCAGCAGCAACTAGGGCCACCTCCAGATTTTCTATCTGGGTTTGATTGCATGCAAATCCTGCTGCTTCTTTGTGTCCTCCAAACGATTCAATGGCTTCTGCAGGTAGCGCTTCCATGATTTTTACTAAATGGTAGTTGCTCCAGGTTCTACAGGATCCTTTTATTTTTCCGTTTTCCTCTGACCATACAAATACAGGTCGTTTGTATTGCTCGACGAGTTTTGAAGCGACGAGCCCTACAATTCCGATTTGCCATTCTGGATTACCAACAACTATAATCTCTGTTAGGGTATCGCGTTTATTGATTATTTCTTGAGCTTCTTTGATGGTGTTTTTTGTGATTTTTTTTCGCTCATTGTTGAGTTTAACGAGGTGTTTTACGGATTTCTCTGACTGGGTAGGGTTAGTGGCACACAGAACTTCGACGGCATCCATAGGGTGACTCATGCGACTAGCTGCATTAATTTTTGGAGTTACATTGAAGGCAATATCATCTGCTTGCATATACTGGACATTGATCCCTGCGTCCCATAGTAATTTTTTTAGACCTGGCCGTTTTGTTTTTGCAATTACCTGCATGCCGAATTTTGCAAATATGCGATTTTCATTCTGTAATGGAACCAGGTCGGATATTGTAGAGATTCCTACTAAATCTAATAACCATTTTTCCCAGCCAACATGTATATTGTATTCTTTTCCGTATGCTGTAACAAAGGCTTGGATGATTTTAAAAATCACACCGCATCCACATAGCATGGGGTCAGGGTAATGACATGCAGACTGTTTTGGGTTTACGATTGTGTACGATGGTGGTAGCTGTTCGTTACCGTGCTCATTGCTTAGTGGTAGGTGGTGATCTGTAATAATGAGATCGATATTGTTTTTGGTACACCAATTTCCTGCCTCTTGGGCTGTGATACCTACATCAATAGTGATTATTAATGACGTCCCTGATTCTTTGATTTTTTTTAGGGATGGTATGTGGATCCCGTAACCTTCTTTGTGTCGATGAGGGATATAGATATCACAATTAGTATATCCAATTTTATCAAATAACGTTTTTAGGATAACAGCACCTGGTACACCATCTGCATCATAGTCGGCATAGATAGTTATTTTTTCATTGTTGGTGACTGCAGCGTAGATTCGCTCGATAGTTTTTTTTGCGTTATGTAGCAAAAACGGATCGTAATTATTGTCGTATTTTGGATTGATAAAATTTTCTGCAGAGTCTAGATCGTATAGGTTTTTATTATATAGTAGTTGAGCAAGTAGCGGCGAGTATTTTTCATTTAAAATATTTTTCGTATCTATTTTTTTTGCTAGGCTATAAGCGTTTTTTGTCATTCGATCAGTATATCACAGAGGGTATTTTATTTTTAAAAAATAGTAGTATTATAAATACACAATTAAAAATTTTTACATATGACACAAGTAAATATGTCTATGCCTGGTAGTTCTTGGGCAAAGATATCACCGAAAGACACAAAAAAAAGAAAAAAAGGAGGGGTTTCAAAATTCGCACCTCTCAAAAAAAAGACAGATATAGATAAGCTTTATGC
>CAZQWK010000017.1:0-11666 GCA_964597245.1 uncultured Candidatus Saccharibacteria bacterium
GTTTAGGGCATAATGCACCATTACTGACGCGTATTTCTCTAAAACTTTTTTTGATGGTACATAGGTTTTTTTCATCATATAAAATTAAATTTTAACAACTTATTTTTATATGACAATATCATCTTTTAAGAAAATAAAAAGATTTCTGGTAATTAGGAAAAAATTAATTTTAAAAAGACTAGTCATTATTGCTCTTTTTTTATTTCCTTAAAAATATAGAATAAACCTATGACAATCTCAGAAAAAATTACACAGTCAATTCGGTCTGCATTAGAAAAAATTGGTATTTCATATGATGGTAATATTACGATTGAACACCCGCGCGAATTATCGCACGGTGATTTTGCAACAAATATTGCAATGGTGCTAGCAAAACAGGAGGGTAAAAATCCTCGTGAATTAGCTACAGCAATTGCTGAAAATATAAACTCGGTTGATGTTGAGTCAGTCGAAGTTGCTGGTCCTGGATTTATTAATATTCGATTGTCGTCTGGTTTTTTTACAGATGAATTACAACACATTATTAATGCTGCTGATGCCTATGGATGGAATCAGGATTGGGCTGGTAAAAAAATCTTACTAGAGCATTCGTCACCGAATTTATTCAAACCATTCCATATTGGTCACATGATGAATAATACGGTAGGGGAGTCACTGGTGCGACTATGCAAAACGTCCGGTGCTGAGGTTTCAGCAATCTCATATCCGTCAGATGTATCGCTAGGGATTGGAAAGGCGGTTTGGCAATTGATGGAATATGGTGTGGACACGTTGGATGATTTACCTACGGTATCTGAAAAAATGGCTTTCTTGGGGAAATGTTATTCAGACGGTGTGAAATATTTTGATGAGAATCCAGAGATTGAATCACGAGTGCGAGAAATTACACAGGATATTTACGAACATCGGGATACTTCGGCCTATGCTGCTTATAAAATTGGGAGAGATTTAAATTTACAATATTTTATTCAGATGACTGCACGCTTGGGTTCTGTTTTTGATGGGTTTATTTTTGAATCAGAAGCTGGTCTCCTTGGTAAAGAGCTGGTGAGAAAGCATACCCCTGGTATTTACTCTGAATCAAATGGTGCAATTATTTTTGAGCCATCTCAGGATGCATTGGAGAGAAATGGATCTTTGCATACACGAGTGTTTGTTAACAAGGATGGGAATCCAACATATGAAGCAAAAGATACTGGTCTCATGCAATTAAAATTTGAGCGGTATAATCCTGATCGATCTATTTTTGTGACCGATGATCAACAAGGTCCATACTTCGAGGTCGTAAAAACAGCTGCGCGCGAAATCGATTCTCGTTGGTACGATAAAACAATCCACAAGACTCATGGGCGCATGCAGTTTAAGGGTCAAAAAATGTCATCACGATTAGGAAACACACCGATCGTTTCTGATATTTTGGATGTTGTAAACGAAGAAGTCTACGATCGAGCAGGTGACAGAAAATTAACAGCAGATCAGGCTGATGCTATTTCGATTGCTGCGATTAAATATGTGGTTTTGCGTACTCAGGCTGGGAAAAATATTAATTTTGATCCTGAAACGTCCCTGTCGTTTGAAGGTGATTCAGGTCCATATTTGCAGTACACGTATGCACGTTCGCAATCAATGCTGCGCAAGGCTTCAGGTCTAGGAATTAATCCAAATACAGTATTGCCGGACGGGTGGGAAATTACAGATTTGGAACGATATATGTATCGGTTCCCATTGGTGTTAAAACAATCATTTGCTGATCTGGCTCCTCATCAGGTGGTGACCTATGTTACTGAATTGGCGCAGTTGTTTAATTCTTGGTATGGAAATACAAAAATTGTTGATGTTGATGATGTGACGAGTCCTTATAAATTGGCACTGGTCCAGGCAACAGCACAAATTATTAAAAATGGATTATGGATTTTGGGGATTGATGCTCCGGAAGAAATGTAGAAAAACAAGCCTTTCGGCTTGTTTTTTAAATATGTTGTAGGTCGATGATGTTTCGACGGAGGAGAAGCCAGCGACCTTTCCAATTTTACAAAACTACATAGCCATGAAGCTATCACAGTCTGACCTGCGGGCTGTTTTTCAAATACGTTGTGGATATTTGATGTTTCGGCAAAGGGGGGGGCGGCGACCTCCCATTATAACGAAACTACGCAGCCATGAATTTACCGCGCTAATACACTGCAGGTTGTTTTTATGTGTGTTGCGGAGTACCTGGGTTTTGTTTTGGGTGTATGTACTAAATTGTTTTTTATTTGAAATATGTTTTTATATAAAATGAACTTTAAATTTAATTACTATGAAATTATTTATTGCCATCTCTCTTGGTGGTATTTTTGTTGGGTTAATCTTATTTGTAATCTTTTTATTACGCAAAAACAAAGAATTAAAACAAAGATTATCTGACCAGTCTTGGTATACCGATATACACAGAGACAAAAAAGAAAATTTTCTAGCATCCATAGATGCACTTCTAAATGAGGCGGATCGAGATCTTGAAACCTTTGTTGACTTTTTTATTGATCATCCAAATAAATTAAGAGAAATCCTTGATTGGGTTTTTCAGAATTATGATTTTCATTCGCTTTCTTATTACCTTGAGGATTTACGTATTCCGACAGGAGATCGACTAGTCTGGGTGTATAAGGTGAAAGAGTCTTGTAGTCAAACAGCTTTTCTTCATCATTTTGCTCATGATGAATCTTGGGTTTTCGGTGTTCCTCGTGCAACCGCAAAAGCACTCTATGAAATCGTGAATTCGGCTGGTTTAGGCGATCAGGGTATCTATTGTTTTTTAAATAAAAAATCAACCGACAAGAGAGAGCCTCCTGTGCTACATCACATTGAATCAGATAAATTTGATCAGAAAGAAATTAATTTTGATAATTTGAAACACCACATTGACGAAGAGGACGTAATTTTTAAAAAAGGGGATGTCGTTATTCTTCCGAGAAAAATTTAATCCAATAAAGACCTTTTCTTTTTGAAAAAGGTCTTTTATTTTTTTAAAAAAACATACAGCATGCTATGCTTGTGGTATGAAAATAATAAAATTTCTTATCCTCTTGGTCGTATCTTTGGCGGGGTACATGGCGCAAGCCGAGGATATTAAAAAATTTGATGTGCAGATAGAGATCCAGGATGATGGTACATTGCTTGTAAATGAGAGTATTTTCTATGATTTCGGAAGAGAATCGCGTCGTGGAATTTTTCGAAATATACCCTTAGTGGCAGCAGCTCAGGATTCCGAAGGTAATGATATCGGGATCAAAATTGATATTGAGCTTATTCAGGTCTTGCGTGGTGGCCAGCCAGAGCAATATACGCTCGAGGGTGATAGTGATGAGTTTTTTGTGCGGATTGGAGATCCTGGGGTGTATCTCAAGGGAGAAAATCGTTACGAGATTCAGTATCGTGTCAGGGGTGCTCTGCGACCTTTTGAGGAGTATGACGAGTTGTACTGGAATGCTACTGGTGATGAGTGGTCGGTGCACATTCAAAATTCTTCTGTACAGGTCTCTTTTGCTTCTGGCCATGAATTTTCTCAGTATGCATGTTATAGAGGTAGATTCGGATCTACTCAGTCATGTGACTCTTCTCATATGTATGAGGGAACCGTTTGGTTTAAGGAAGGTAATTTACCACCAGGTGCAGGATTAACTGTTGCTGTGGGTTTTGAAAAAAACATAGTTCCGATCAATATGAATATTGTAAAATCTCCAAAGATTTTGGAAAGGTTGCGTATAGGGTTCATGCTTCTTTGTGGGGCTCTTGGTATTACCTTTATCTCCTATCACCTTATTAAGGAGCGTCGTTACCGAAATGCACATCATATAAAAAGAAGTATTGTGACTCAATATAAACCAATCGAAGGGATCAATCCTATGTTTTCTGGATTTATTATTGATGAGCGCATTAGTGCACCAGAAATTACAGCAGGAATTATCTATGTGTCTCAACAGGGTTATTTTACTATTCAATACGTACCCAAAAAGCACATTTTTGATTCTGATGATTATTTATTTGAACGTACTAACAAAGAAATTGATAAGTCATCAATATCTGAAGAAATATTGTTCATTTTGGATTTGCTATTCAGGCGACGACCCAAACCGCCGACCTTTGAGGATTTAGCTAACGGTACTTTTCCAAGTGATGAAGAAGAATATCTTCAAAAACATACTCTTTCTGAAATCAAGAAGAATACCAAGGATTTGTATAGAGCTCGAAAGGAATTGGGTAAGTATATGCAGCGCAAGCTCGAGTGGTGGAAAATTATGGAATCTACAAAAATGCGAGGAATGAATGTATTTCGTTTTACACCTGCAGGTTGGGATGTATCGTATCACCTCAAGGGGTTCAAGAGATTTTTAAAAGCTACCGAATTGGATCGTTATGAATTTTTTAATAATATAAAAAACCCTGGCGATACATTTATGGAATATTTGCCTTATGCAATTGCGTTCGGGGTAGAGAAAAAATGGGCAGAACAATTCAAGGATATTGCTATTGCACAACCAGATTGGTATCGAGACGATAGAATGAATGCAGGAGCATTTGTTGGGTCAATAAGTCAACTCTCAAGTAGTTTGAATACTACTATTAGTAGTACCGGCTCATCCGGTTCCGGTTCTTCTGGAGGTGGATCTGGTGGAGGGGGCGGAGGCTCATGGTAAAAATCACCGTAGGTGGTTTTTATTTTTTATATATATGTTTTAATTATTTAAGAGTTAAAATTTAAAATCGAAAAAAATGTACATACTATTATTTATCGCTGTTATTACAGTATCTCTGGTGTTCCTTGTGAGAAACAAGTTGGCAAAAAACAACAAGCATAAAAATAACAAGAAGAAGGAACAAAAAAGCAACAAGAAGGATATTCTAATACGAGCCTCGTTACCTGGTTTAGTTTCTGGTTATAGGGTTTATCGCTGTAAAAAAAGTATTCTCGTAAGTGATTTTCTGAGTATCTTAGGTGACCTGAGTGAATTATCTATTGCCGAGACTGAACTATGTTCTCGATTGCAAAAGGGTGCGTTTCTGAAAAACACCGAACGTAGAATTATCTTTTTTTCAGGAGAGGAGGATGAAATCAGGATTTCTTGTTTGAGGTATGTATTCAAGAAATCATGCTGGGAGAATGTTCCTGTTACGGTGATACAAAAGGGATATTTCTTTTTTTCACCAAAATCACTATTACAATGAAAAACCTATTTGATTAAATAGGTTTTTATTTTTTCTGAGCGTTTCTGATATAATTCATGGATATGATAAATAGTATGGCAAAAAAGATTTTATTACTGTTTGGGGTTGCTCTGCTTGTTCGTTTTGCCTTGTCTCAGGATACCGAGATGGTGCAGCTAGTAAATCAAGGTAGAGAAATATTTATCCAAGACATAGATGCGTGGACATATATTTTATTGGTTCATCTAGGGATTGGTGTTGTTGTGGTAGGAGGATTGATTTTGTACAAAAAAGTTATGAACCCTCATCGTGGCAACGACGTGTCTGTTGGTGCAGAATACGAAGCTCCTCATAATATTCACCCAAGTATTCTTGGTTATGTGGATCGTCAGGGTATGAGTATATCGCTGGTGGTAGGGGGTGTGGCTTCGTTGGTCCAGCGAGGGTATTTGTCCATAGATCACAACCAGGAAGAAGACTCTTTTACTATTACTAAATTAAAGGATTTTGTTTTTTCTGGTTCTTCTGCGTATCTTGATCGATGTATTGTAGATATTTTGTTTCGCCGCAGAGACGGTGTTCGTTCTGTGCAGAGTTCTGAGTTTTCTGAATCGTATCTCTCTCGTTCTTATACTCAGTTTGAAAGATCTCTGGTTTTATATCTAAAAAAAGAAAAATATACGCAGCAGGGAATCGATCTCAAGACCGATTCTCCGCTACTAACTTTTTTGATTTTTGTTGGTGGTATTACTGTTATGGCTGCGTGGTATTTTGACTTTTGGGAGGTTGCCTGGATTGTATTGGCACTACTGGCATTCCAGTTTTTTTCTGTCTACGGTACGCATCGATCAACGAGAGCTGGTGTCGACCTGCAAGAGGGTGTTAATGGGTACAAACAGTATCTGGAAATGGTTGAGCTTCCTCGTATGGAAAAAGAAAAACCATCTGATTTATTAGGTTCAGGTGGTTCAGAGCACGTACCGTATGCTCTTGCGTTAGGTATTGTTGGTCACGAGCTCGTTTTATCGAAGTTATTGTATAAATATTTAGTCTTGGAGCCAGAAAAACGACGACGTAGTTCTTATTCTATAGGGCAGAGGTAGCACCTCTGTTTTTTTGTTTACAGTTCTCCTCTATTTGATACGATAGGGATATGCACACAACAATTATTATTAATATTATTCAGAAAACCGCATAGTCTTTCGGGTTTCTTTTTATGAACAATAATAATTGTTAGAGCGCCCGCATATGGGCGCTCTTTTTTATCAGAAGATCAATGCTACAATAATTACCATGAGTCATCAAGAATCAAAAAAATCAACAACTGCTCAATCAGAAGAATCAATATTGTCATTCTGGCAGGAGAATAAAATCTTTGAAAAATCACTAGAGAAAGAATCACCAAAAGGCGATTTCGTATTTTACGATGGGCCTCCGTTTGCGACAGGGCTGCCGCACTATGGACACTTGCTTGCGGGAACCATCAAGGACATCATCCCGCGATACAAAACAATGTGCGGATATCGCGTTCCTCGAAAATGGGGGTGGGATTGTCATGGTCTACCAATTGAAAACCTGATTGAGAAAGAGCTTGGTTTGGAGACAAAAAAAGATATCGAAGAATTTGGTATTGAAAAATTCAATAACGCCGCAAAAAATTCAGTATTGCGATATGAATCAGAATGGAAACGCTATGTACCACGATCAGGTCGTTTTGTTGATATGAATGATGCCTACATGGCGATGGATCCATCCTATATGGAGTCAATCTGGTGGGTGTTTGGGCAGCTACATAAAAAAGGTTTAACCAAGGAGGGCTTCAAGGCTATGCATTTATGTCCTCGATGTGAAACAACACTGGCGAACTTTGAGGTGAATCAGGGGTACAAGGATGTAACTGACATTTCGGTAACAGCTAAATTTGAATTAATGGATCAGCCTGGGATATTTGTATTGGCATGGACAACAACTCCGTGGACACTACCAGGAAACGTGGCGCTGGCTGTTGGTGCAGATATTGATTATGTGAAAATTAAATCAGAGGACTCATCGTATATTTGTGGAAAGGATTTATTGGAAAAAGTATTCGAAGGAAAAGAGTATGAAATAGTAGATGAATTCAAGGGCTCAGAATTAACAGGAAAATCATACATTGCTCCGTTTGATTATTATCAAGATGATCCAGAGGTAGAAAATAGTGAAAATGGTTGGAAAATCTACGCGGCAGATTTTGTTACTACCGAAGATGGAACAGGAATCGTGCATATCGCACCAGCGTTTGGTACCGATGATATGCAGTTAGGTCAGGATGAAGCACTTCCTTTTATTCAACATGTTGCAAAATCAGGAGCATTCAAGCATGTGTTTGCAGAGACAATTGATGGTGGAGATTTTGCGGGAATGTTGGTAAAACAAAAAAATGATTTGATGTCGACCGATATTGAGATCATCAAACGACTCGCACGTGATGGAAAACTATTTTCAAAGAAAAAATTAGTTCATAGCTATCCTCATTGTTGGCGTTGCGATACCCCTCTATTGAACTATGCGACATCATCATGGTATGTAGATGTCCCAAAAATTAAAAAACAATTAATTGACTCTAATAAGAATGTTAGTTGGGTGCCAGAGCATGTAGGTCAGGGACGATTTGGAAAGTGGCTAGAGGGTGCACGTGATTGGGCTCTATCTCGGTCACGGTTCTGGGGTACGCCACTACCAGTGTGGCAATCTGCAGACGGCGAAGAGACATTTGTTGCTGGTTCATTTGAGGAAATGCTACAGAGAATTAAAACTTCAGGGAATACCTATTTTGGCTTGCGTCATGGTGAATCTGAATCAAATATCAATGGGATTATTAATGCACAATTGGGAACATATAATCCGCTGACCGAAACCGGACGACAACAAGTTATCGATTCGTTGCAGGAGATTCCATCTGATATTGATTATATTTTTGTATCGCCAATTCAGCGAACACAGGAAACTGCACAAATTATCAAAGATCACTTGGGGCTATCAGACGAGCAATATATTACCGATGAACGCCTAACCGAAACCAATCTGGGGTCAGAATGGGAAGGTAAAAAATGGGAAGATGCTCATAATCAGGAGTATTTTGCTAGTAATGCAGATTTTATTGATTTGAAATTGTCTGAAGATGCAGAATCAATTCGGGATGTATACAAACGGTCAATGTCGTTTATGTTTGATCTAGAAAAAAAATATAGCGGCAAAAAGATCCTGATTGTTTCGCACGGAGGAATCCTGCGCGCAATGGAATTTGGGAATCATCGCTATGGACGACCTGGTATGGCACATGATTTTTGGGATGATTATCGATTACCTAAAAATGCAAAATTGTTGCCATTTAATTTCAAGCCATTCCCTCATGACGAAGAGTATGTAATTGATATTCATCGACCATACATTGATGATGTTGTATTGGAGGGTGAAAACGGTCAAGATTTATATCGTATCAAGGATGTCTTTGATGTGTGGTTTGATTCGGCATCGATGCCATATGCTCAGCAGCATTATCCGTTTGAAAACAAAGAATCATTTGAAAATGCATTCCCTGCACAATTTATTGCTGAAGGGTTAGATCAAACACGCGGATGGTTTTATGTTATGACGGTGATCGGAAATGCTTTGTTTGATAAGACACCTTTCGAGAATGTGATTGTGAACGGGTTGATTTTGGCAGAAGATGGTAAAAAAATGTCAAAATCACTAAAAAATTACCCTGATCCATACGAAATGTTTGATTCTGTTGGGGCAGATGCAGTACGCCTGTATATGATTAATTCACCGGTTGTTCATGCTGAAGAGTTTGCGTTTTCTGAAAAGGGGGTACGAGAAGTGTCCTCAAAGGTAATGGGGCGATTGCGCAATATTACTTCTTTGTTTGAGACCTATGATGACGATAAAACTGATTACCAAACCAGTTCACATGTACTGGATCGCTGGATAGTTGCTCGTTTGGGTGAGCTAGAAAATGAGGTGCGTACTGGGCTTGAGAGCTATCAGCTTGATCGAGCTGCTCGACCTATTTTTGAGTTTATTGATGATTTTTCTACCTGGTATGTTCGCCGGTCTCGTGATCGATACAAGGGCGACGATCTGGAGGATAAAAAGGCTGCGCTATCAACTACTCGATATGTACTTATTGAGGTTGCAAAAATAATCGCACCCTTTACTCCATTCGTTGCAGAAGAGGTTTGGCAACGAATTGGTCAGGGTCAGGAAATAGACTCTGTTCATTTGGCGAGTTGGCCACAGAAACAAGAGGTTGATGAATCAGTAATCGCTGACATGCAGCAGGTTCGAGATATTATTTCGCAGGGTCTGAAAATGCGATCAGAGGTTAAGATCAAGGTGCGTCAGCCACTAGCATCATTCACTGCGCCAATCGATGGTATTGCAGATGATTATCATAATTTAATTCTGGATGAATTAAATGTTAAGACAATTCATAGTGGTGATTATGGGCTAGATACTGAAATCACTGACGATCTGGCTCGAGAAGGGGTTATGCGTGAGCTATTGCGATCAGTGCAGGTTATGCGTAAAAAAAATAATCTTTCCCCTGAAGATCTTATTGCTCTTGCGGTGCAAACCGACGAAAAAGGAATTCAAATATTCAATGAATTTTCTGACGAGTTTAGGGTTGTTGCTGGTGTTGTTGAAATGGTGTTTACTGAAAATGAAGGTCAAGAATTTAATATAGATGATTACTCATTTGTTATGACGTTAGAAAAAAAGTAGCTTAAAAACCACCTTCTGTGAAAAGAGGTGGTTTTTTCTTGTGTTTTTTGTATGGGGTATTTATACTAATCTACATGTCACATGCAGTGTATCAAACTCAGGCAGTAGTGCTTCGTAGTAAAAACATGCGTGAGTCCAACAAGATATTAACCTTGTATACTCAGTCCTTTGGTCTTATTTATGCAACACTACAGTCGGTTCGCGAAGGGAAATCAAAGATGAAATACCATACACAACTACACTCATTGATCATTGTTGATTTGGTTCGTGGTCGTGATATATGGCGGATTGTTGGTGTACATGAGCAATATTCATCTTTTTCTTTTTTGGGGACGCCTTGGTATTCAATGATTGATCGGATTAGCTCGATCACCTTGCGTTTATGTAAGGGTGAAGAACCAGAACCTCAACTATGGAGGGATTATGAGCAGCTACATAGATATATCCATGATCAAAATAGATACCATGCGTCTATTGAGCAACTATATGTTATCCGCATTCTGTATGTATTGGGTTATTGGGATGGGGAAGAGTCTTTCTTGTTAGAGGAGAATCCGCTTCGGGAATCTATTCTTTTGAGTGTAGAGCAAGAAATTCAGCGTTTAAATTACCAAATTAATACGAGCTTGCAGGAAACACAGCTTTAGATATAAGGCTGTTTTTTTATGCTTGTTTTCGGTATACTAAAATTATGAACGAACACAAGCCCTTAATGCGTCAAAAAGATAATTCAATCAAGAAGCTAGATCAGGATCTCTATAATCCTGCCATCGACCATAATCAGCGCACTCGCCGACATATTCATGGTAGAGATATTAATCTTAAAAAAGATTTTGAAGGTGATGAGTACGAGCGACTTATTCGTAGTAAAAATAAGTATAAATTACCAAGCTCCCTTTTCAAAAAACTCTTTTTTGCAGTTTTTGCCTTTTTTGTTGTTACTGTTGTAGTGGCGGCTGTATCTTTGTATGAAGCTGATGTTCAGGTTTCTGAGGAGCTTATTGCGATGGAGATATTGGCTCAGCCGTTCGTTGATGGTGGTGAGCAGTTGGAGTTGCAGGTTCGTGTTCAGAATTTCAATAATCAGGCACTGGAGCTTCCAGATCTAGTTATCTCTTATCCAAAAGATTCCGGAGGAGACGCAGAGCGTGTTTTTTTACGACGCTCTTTACCTGATTTAGATCCGCAAGGGCGAGTCACGGAAGAGTTTAATATTGAGTTGTTTGGGCAAGAGGGTGATGTCCGTGATGTTGAGGCGGTGCTCGAGTATCGTATTAATAATTCAAATTCTATTTTCGTAAAAGATGTAGAGCATCAGGTAATTATACGATCTACTCCAACCGAAATAAGTATCGATGCCCCAAATACACTCGTGCGAAACCAAGAGCTAACTTTTACGGTTGATATCTCTTCTAATTCAAATTCTCGAATTCGCGACACCTTATTGAACATTCGTTATCCGCGTGGATTTGAGTTTGTACGGTCTAATGTTGACCCGAGTTTCTCCAACAATATTTGGTATTTTGATGCTATTACAAATGACATCGAACAGATTGAGATTACGGGACGCCTATCCGCTCTTGAGGGGCAAGGGCAGTCGTTTAGCATGCAGTACGGTAGGCAAAACCCTCTTGATGAGGATTCTATCGAGACCGTATTTAATTCACTGGTTCACACTATTGAGGTACAACGTTCGTTTATCAATACTACTATTT
>CAZQWK010000018.1:0-10949 GCA_964597245.1 uncultured Candidatus Saccharibacteria bacterium
GCGCCTGGTCAGTCGTTCCTCCTTCCATTGGCGCGGTACAACGTATTTGAAAAACAGCCCGCAGGGGCTGTTTTTCTAATTCATATCCAATACAACTGATTCATCGACATCAGGAGCAACTGCATTGACCCCTAGATAATCGCGTAATCGCTGCACCAAAAACAATGACGATTTTGTCTCCCCCATACATACAAACACCTTTTTCAATCGATCTGCAGAATGTGACACAAAATCCACTAGATTATCAGAATCTTTGTGACCTGAATACCCTGAAATGGTTCTGATTGTTGCCTTGATCTCTACGTCTTTTCCTAGAATATTTACCTTTTTGGCACCATCCTGAATGATTCGCCCTAGCGTACCAACAGACTGATACCCAACAAACAGTAGCATATTTTCTGGGTCATCCAGATATTGTTTTTCATGGTGAATAATTCTCCCAGCATGACTCATTCCCGCAGAAGAAATAATGATTTTAGGATTTTTTACACGCATGATTGATTTTGAATCATCAATAGTATAGGTCTCTTTTAATCCTGGGAACCCAAATACGTCAGTATCCCCCTCTAATGCTTCCTGTACATCCTGATTCAATAGATGTGTATGCTTCCGAAATACATTAGTCACATTAATCCCCAACGGAGAATCTAAAAATACTGGAATCGATGGAATTTCCCCTGATTCAACCAAATTATTTAGTAGATACAATAGATTCTGCGTACGCTCTAGTGCAAAGGACGGGATCATTAAAATTCCTTTTTTCTCGATTGTCTCCAGGATTGCATTTTTTAATTTAGTAGCGCGTTCTTCACGCTCTTCGTGATTGCGATCTCCATACACCGACTCCATAACCATATAATCAGCATCATCAATCACCTCAGTATCACATAGTAATGGATCCGGTGAATTACCCAGATCTCCGGTGAATACAATATTTTTATTCCCATATTTAAACTTCAGAATACATGAACCTAAAATATGCCCCGCATCATGCATAGTCATTGAGAATCCTCCCGGTAATTCCAATGGGGTGTGCATAGGGATCGTTTGCCATAATTCCAAAGCGTGATTAACATCCTCTTCTTTATACAAGGGTTCCAAGCCCTTTTTCTTTGACTCATACGCAATAATCTTGAGGCTGTCTTCCAACATGATTTCTGTTAGATCCAATGTTGCTTCTGATGAATAAATTTTTCCCCGAAACCCATCACGAACCAATTTTGGAATACGACCAATATGATCAGCATGTGCATGTGTCACGATCAAGTAATCAATGTCCGCAGGATCATAATGAAAGGGTTCTCGATTTAATGCATCTGCACCTTCACCACCCTGAAACATACCACAATCTACCAAAATCTTTGTAGATTTTTCTCCATCAGGAACAACATTTTCCAGTAAAAAATTTGCTCCAGTAACCCAACCAACTCCACCATGAAATGTTACCTTAATTTGTTTGTTGTCTGTCATGTATATAGTATATCACGATGCAATTGAAAAATAACATGGAAAACAAAAAAAACACCTCGATCGAGATGTTTTTTTGTGTAGTAATTGCAAATGAAGAACAATTGACAGTATGCCAAGTGGGATTCAGAAAACATGAGCCAAGACCCACACCTATCAAGATTCCCGATGTTCAAAAACGTTTCAAAGTTCTTATTAGAACAATTAACTACATTTGTATTATATCAATAAATTTAATATTGGTATATTGACATTTTATTTTAATTTAATGAAAATTTTACCCTTTTACGGTAACCAGTGTCCATTAGACGAAACATCATAGAGAATACGTTCGTGTGCGGTGGTATAGTCAATTAACTCTGATGAATCAAACCAAATACTGATTTCTCGATCTGCCTCCTGATTATTTTCTGAACAATGAATAACATTACGAATAGCTCGCTTGTCACGTGTCGATAAATAATATGAATCAATGGTAAAATCAGCACGAATGGTACCCACATCAGCAGCAGCTGGTTCAGTCCCCCCAACCATCGCACTAACAACGCTTGAAGCAGCGTGACCCTCTAACACCAAGACCACCACAGGCCCTCCGGTTAGATATCGAGTAATATTTTGGATAATAGTTTTACCATATTCCAGTGCGGTTTTTTCTATTGGCTGATTATCTTTTTCTAGTTCTAGGATAATCTCCCTACCCTTTTCCTCATACCAGACACTATCTTTGTAGTAATGATTTTCGCACTGATCCTGTGTCGGGATGCACATTTTCAATGCTGTGATTTTCAACCCGCGCTGCTCAAATCGCTGAATAATATTCCCCACCAGTGAACGCTGGACTCCGTCCGGCTTGATCAATACCAGTGATCGATCTTGTTGTTGTTTTTGCATATATTTATCATAAACAAAAACCTTTCGAAACGAAAGGTTTTTGTAGGTTAGAATTCATCGTGTGAATCCGAGTAAATGAATACTTCATCAGCACGTTTATATGTATGTAATTCGTCTTCATTAAAGAATCGAGCCACTTCTAATTCTCCATTTTCTGGTGTATCTGAAACGTGAACAATGTTTGATTGAATTGACATTGAAAGATCCCCTCGGATTGTCCCAGCATCAGCTTCGTGCCCTGCTGTTTGCCCCGCGATCAATCGTCCTGCTGCTGAAGCATTAGTTCCTGATGCAGCGATCAACATCACTGGTGATGCCGTCATGAATTTTTTAATTCCTGCAAAGAATGGTTTATCTTTTAGGTGTGAGTAGTGTTCATCCAATAGAATATCCCCTAGCTCGATCATTTTTGTTCCAATAATCTTGAACCCTTTTCGTTCAAATCGTGTAAATACTTCTCCGATTAAACCACGTACGATAGCGTCTGGTTTAACGATTACTAAGATTTTTTCTTCTTTCATACCTCGTTATCATAACAAAAAACCTTTGTTAATCAAAGGTTTTTTGTTATCTGGTTTTTTATTTTTTATCAACATCAAATAACAAGATGTCGATAAATATATTTATAAAAACATACAGGAAATTAATTTTCTTGAAATAAAACGAAGAACAAGGAGATAAATAAAAATAACATGGGACGTACCTATGTACGATGAATGTTATTTTTATGAAACCGACAAAGTTATGCGTTTATTTCAAAAAAAATTAAACATAACGGCGCATGATGTCGGTCTCCACCTCTTCCCGAGGCTTACCGTATTTCAAATATGAAATCTGTTTAATTTTATCAGCAATACCAGGTGGATTTTTCGTCGCGACCTGATCTAATGACAGTGTAGCAATATTAAATGGCGGCAGTGGTGACCCATTCCCCAACATCTGCAGGTAGGCATTCCGGTTTGGAATCTTCATAATGTCATCCGCAGAAAATTGTGGCAGGAATCGTTTCTCTAAATACTGCGCATCCTCGGATGATACACGGAATACTGCCATTGAACCAACGTTCCCGAATACCGCATTTTTAATTCCTTCGTCCAGCTGTGCGATAAACTGATGAGCCATATGTAACCCAAGACCATATTTTCGAGCCTCAGACAGAATCTGAGAAATAGCATCAGTAGATACGTTTTGGAACTCATCAATATACAAATAAAACGGTGGCAAATCCTGCCCAATAGAATCAACCCGAGATAATGCGGCCATCAAAATTTTTCCAACCAACACCAGTCCGATCAAGTTTGCATTAATTTCTCCCAGGCGTCCCTTTGACAGATTAACCAATAAAATCTTCTTGGTATCCATAATTTCACGGAAATTAAATGCTGATTTTTGCTGAGCAACAACCGGTCGCATAATTTCGTTAGAGATAAAACTGTCGAATTTTGAGGTAATATACGGAACAAAGTTTTCTAGACCCTGCTCACCTGTTGTCTGTTCGGCGTTCTGCCAAAATTGCTTAATGATTGGGTTTTTACAGTATCGCAATTTCATATCACGAAACTCCTTGTTTGCCAGGACGCGCCCAATTTCGAGCAAAGTATTACCAGACTGTGGATGCTCCATTACCAAACCAGCAGAGTTCCGGAAATACTGTTCAAACATCGCCCCTCCGCCGGCCTTCATATCAAACAATTTATTAAATATCCCCATCATCTCGTTCACTACGAATGATTTTTGTTCTGGGTATCGAGTATCGTATTCCAGCATATTTAACCCCATTGGCCGATCAGCATACGCCGGGTCAAAATAGATAACATCATCAATACGCTCAGGCGGAATATACTGCAAAATCTCTTCGATATCGGTACCATGTGGATCAATAAAACAAACCCCGTCACCATTTTTAATATCCTGAACAATCATTTGAGTAAAAATATGAGACTTCCCTGTACCTGTTTGCCCAATAGCATAGAAATGACGTACACGATCTTTTGGGGTCATATGCACCATTATCTCTCGATGACGAAATACATTTTTCCCTAGAATAATTCCATTCTGTGGGGTATTCGATGGGGCTGGGGCAATCTTGCTACCTTCCTGTTTTAGTTGTGATATCTCTGAAATCTCTAGAGGGAAATGATACATTGTTGCCAGCTCCTTGAGATTTAATCGAAAGGTGTGTGGTTCATTAAATAGGCGGAATATATACTCATGTAGAGTATTCGTTAACTGTTGACCTTCAGCCTGCTTGAAATGAACACCATTCCCCTTTGCATGATTAAACTGCTGAAATGCTGACTGTAGGTTATATAAAATCTCATCAGAACGCTGTTTTGTCTGTGCTGATGTTACGATGCGAATATTGGTTTCTACAATCGTACTATTTAATTTTTCCGTAAGAGACTGGATAGCATCTTCGTCCAGCTTTTTACCTTCTTCCTTGTCTTTTTCGTATTTTTTCGGGTTCAAGAACTCCTTGAATCCCAAACCAAACTCTTCACCCAGACTACGCCCTCCTGTTGCCTCCTTTAATGACTGCCCCTTTTTTAGGTTATCCAGAATATCCCCATATTTTTTAATATGCTGATCTCCCGACGGCATGATCAAGAACTGAATTGATGCACCTTCGCCTGACCGCTCTAATTTTGAAAAAGCATTCACGATAACATTCATCGGATCATGATCGAATTCTTGGTAAGTCTTTGTTTGCAAGACTTCATGGTCAGATGCTATTCCATACGAAGCAGATGCGACACCTGAGTACGAGAAAATATTATAATCATCATAAATTTCTGTAATGCGAACATTTTCAAACAAAGCAAGTAGCTGCTTTTCAAAAAGATTGGCTCGCTCCTTGGGAACAGTGACGTACATAGCCATATCATCAGTACCCTCAGGTAGTGCTAATTCAAGGGTATAGAAATTTCGGTTTTTATTTTTAGGGTCACTAGCAACAGACTGCATTCCCGCCATGAATTGCTCCATTAGAGCAATTGTCTGCTTAAAATCACGATCGCCTTCTTTTTTGTTAGGCAAAAGAATTTCAAAAATACGCAAGCCCAATGATTTTGCTAAATCAGTTTTTGGCTTCAAGCCCGGAACCTCGTAGTGTGACGCAAGATATTGAATCAAAAAACGATGAAAATCATCTTCGATATGAGGATTATTCATTCTCATTACCAAATTAAGGGTATTTTTAATACCTCGCTCCATCATAACACCATATAAATCAGAGATAATATTATCATGAACCTCGGGCGCTAATTTTAGAGTAATCCCCTGCTCCTGCTGTTCAGTAATACGTGCTGAATCATGCACAACATGATCAATTGGAACCTGACGATACGTCTCAACCATCTGCTCAGCAACGCGCTCTCGATGACGCTCGGCAGAAATTGATTCGGGTACTCTGGAGCTATGTCGCTCTAATTCCCCTCTCAGGAATTGAATTTCCTGCTGTGGCGTCTCGAAATGAGGTGTTTGATGTATTTTTTCACGAAAAGATTCTTGCATAAAAAGAGTATACTACGAAGAAGACGAAAAGAAAAAATAGCTAATTAGCTATTTTTTCTTTTCCTTATTGGTTTTCTTGGTTTTTTCTAAAACATCTTCAACTTTTTTGACGGCAGATTTTTTAGTCTTTTTAAGGTCACGTGTTACATGAGCAAATCGCCCCTTGAGCTCCTTTTTTAACCTCTCTGTTTCTTCATCAGTTGTTGTTTTTAATTTTTCATATTTTGCCATCACCTTGTCGACAATATTATGATAGGTATCCTCTGAAATATCTTCAAGTTTTTCAATTTTTTCCAAAATTTCCCCTTTTGCCTTAAGGGTCCATCCTCGTACCACTTTTCTATTTTCCTTCCCTTTTGGTCCAAATAAATAGTAACCCGCAAACGCTGCGGCTGCTGTAGCCACCCCAAGTATAAAACCTGAACCTGTTTTTTTTGATTTCTTTTCCATAATTATTTTTTTGATTTATTATTAATAAGTTTTTCAACAAGATTTTGCACAAAATGCGCACTCATAATATTTTTTGCCGTTGATATACTCCCCCTCAAGGAAACGCGTAAATCCTCTACATCCTTTACTACCCTGGACGTCTCCTCATCAACCTGATATGCAATATGATGTATCTTTCGCACCAAACGAATTAGGTACACCAACAATATAATTAAAATCAGAGTAATAACCACTGACGAAATGGCCGTGATCATAAAAAAAATATTTGTCATTAAAATATCACTCATAAAACATATTGTAACTCAACACAAAGAAAAAAACATCTATCTAAACAAAAAAACCCACGGGAGGTTTTTTAATCAAGAGACTTATCTTGTGCCCATAGAGTATGGGTTTTTGTCATTGGCTCTAGTCTTCCGTACAAAAACAAACCAATAGCAATCAAGGCAAGGTTTTTAATAATATACTGACCAACCAATGTAGGCTGCATAATTCCATACCATGTAATTTCTGGTAGTACAAACAATGGGAACGCTGTTGCAATGAAGTGACCAAACAAAATCAAAAAAGTAATTCTTTCAAATTTTGGCAGTAACACCAAAAACCCAGTAATAGCCTCGAAGGCTCCGAAATACATTCCAAATGTAACCGGAGAAACAGCATCACCAAACATAAACTGACACAATTCTGCAACCAGTGGACCAGCCGGAGAAACCCCGAATACTTTCAAAATACCGAACCAAAAGAAGATAACAAACAACGCAATCCGAGCCGTCATATTACTATTCTTCCAGAAATAATTGATCATTTTTTCATCCCAGCGCTCCAGCATATCCGGAATATTATTGCCATTACGGTCATGCGTAACGTGTAAATAGCGTTTGAATTTAAACATAAGGCTAGTATATCACAAACAACAGCAAGCAAAATAATTAAAAAAAAGAAAACATATGTTTTCTTTTTTTTGAATGAATTACATTCGTGATTTTACAATCTCATCTGCTACATTTCGTGGCACAACATCATACCGTGAGAACTCCATAGTAAAGTTTCCTCGTCCCGATGTCATTGAACGTAGATTGTTAATGTACCCAAACATTTCAGACAATGGAACCATTGCAGAAATAGCTTGTACAAACCCTCGATCTTCTACACCTTCTACTAGACCTCGTTTTGATGATAGATCTCCTGTTACATCCCCAATATATTCTTCTGGAACAACAACTTCCACCTTCATCATTGGTTCAAGCAATACTGGCTGAGCCATACGTGCTGCATCCTGGAATGCTTTTGAAGCTGCGATTTTAAAGGCAATTTCTGATGAATCGACATCATGATATGTACCATCATATAGCTCAACAGAAACATTGTTCATTTGGAATCCAGCAACAGTACCTCGCTGCATTGCTTCTTTAAATCCTTTTTCACAAGCTGGAATATATTCTTGTGGAATAACTCCCCCCTTGATGCTGTTAATGAATTCGAATCCATCCTCATCACGTTTTGTGTTTTTTGGTAGATCTTCTCCTTCGGCAAGCTCTTCAAGTGGCTTAATTCGGATTTTAACGTGACCATATTGCCCACGCCCTCCTGACTGCTTGATGTATTTTTCTTCAGCCTCAGCGTTTCCTTGAATTGTTTCTCGGTATGCTACTTGAGGAGCTCCAACGTTTGCTTCAACGTTGAATTCTCGCTTCATACGATCAACAATAATATCTAGGTGCAATTCTCCCATTCCGGCGATAACTGTATCCAATGTTTCAGGATCAGTTGAAACCTTGAATGTTGGATCCTCTGATGATAGTCGAGACAATGCGATTCCCATTTTTTCCTGATCACCTTTTGTTTTTGGTTCAATTTTCAATGATACTACTGGTTCTGGGAAGGTAATCTCGTCCAAAATAATTGGATTTGCAAGATCACATAGGGTGTCAGATGTTCGTACATCTTTCAATCCAACTGCTGCTGCAATTTCCCCTGCGTACACTTTTTTCACCTCTTCTCGTTCGTTTGAGTGCATTCGTAGAATTCGCCCAATACGTTCTTTGTTTCCTGTTCGTGTGTTCAAGATATATGAACCCGCTTCAAGCGTTCCTGAATACACACGGAAGAATGTAATCTGCCCTACAAATGGGTCAACCGCCAATTTAAACGCAAGAGCAGCAAATGGTTCTTCATCTGATGCACCTCGAGTGATGACTTCTTCTGTTTTAGGATCAGTTCCCTGTACTGGTTTAATATCTACAGGCGCTGGCATGAAATCAACAACCGCATCCAATACCAATTGAACTCCGATGTTTTTAAATGCTGAACCTCCAAATACAGGAACAATATTGTTTGCGATTACCTGTTTACGCAATTCTGATTTCAAATCTTCAAGAGAAAGTTCTTCCCCTTCAAAGTATTTGTTCATCATCTCATCATTGTTTTCAATGATTTTTTCAACAAGCATTCCTCGTTTTTCTTCGGCTTTTGCTTGGTAGTCAGCTGGGATTTCTTCTTCTACAATTTCATTCCCCATGTTTCCTTGGAAACGGTATGCCTTCATTTTCAATAAGTCAATAACTCCTGACAGTTCTGATTCAACACCAATTGGTAATTGAGCCATTACAGCGTTTTCAGTTAGACGATCAGTAATTGATTTGAATGCCTTATCAAAATCAGCTCCAATTTTATCAAGCTTGTTAATAAAACACATTCGTGGAACTTCGTATTTGTCAGCCTGACGCCAAACTGTTTCTGATTGAGGTTCTACCCCTGCGTTACCGTCGAACACGACAACCGCTCCGTCTAGAACTTTTAGTGATCGTTCTACCTCAGCCGTAAAATCTACGTGACCTGGGGTATCGATAATATTGAATCGGTGTTCGCGTTCTTTGTTAACTCCTTCATATGTTGGTGTCCAGAAACAAGTTGTTGCAGCAGAGGTAATAGTAATTCCTCGCTCTTGCTCTTGCTCCATCCAGTCCATGGTTGCTGCACCATCGTGCACTTCTCCAATTTTGTGTGATCGTCCAGTATAGTAAAGAATACGTTCAGTGGTGGTTGTTTTACCAGCATCAACGTGAGCTACAATACCGAAGTTTCGTGTTTTTTGTAAGGGATAATCTCGTTGCATGTAAATATAAATAATTAATAAAAAATAATAAATTTCAGAAAATATATATTCCGAACAAGACATATAATAGTCTCAATTTCTGGAACATTCTGAACCAAAACAAAAAGACCAATAAAGCCTCTTTAATGTTTTTCATAGTACTAAAAAAAAGACTTTTTGCAATGCAATAAGTCTTTTTATGATTCTAAATTTGCTACCATTGAACTTGACGATTTAATGGTATTCAGCAGCACCTGATCTTCCTCAACAAGGCCAGCCATTAATCCTGCCGTACCACAATATGGAGCTACCGCATCTGAATACGAAGGATACAATTGTATAAAAGATGTAATATTATAAATCCCATCATCAAGAACAGACCAACAATCATTAATCTGAGTATGTTGTGATAGCTGGTCCACTGACGACGAAACAGCACCTCCACCTCTAGACGGAGCACGTCCCGCTGATGAGCGACCACCAGAAGAACTTCGACGGGTCGATCCTGACGCAGCAGGAGTCTCTTTTTGCTCCTCAGGAGGCAGCACCTGACTCTCGACCGGATCTTCAGTTGGTTGCGGTCGATAAACAAAATACAAAGCAATCGCAGCAGCTACTGCCACCACACCCAACACCTTTAACATTTTTTTTTCTCTTGGTTGTAAAGCCATATATATCCTTTAAATTAACATCCTTCTTGAGGAAGTACGATTAACACATCATCCCCTGTCCCTAATGCATACACACCATCCGGACCAGCAGAGGCAAGGGTGTCAACAATACACGGAGTAACAGAAGAAACACCCTCATTTTCATCTAATAAATATGGATTCCCCCAAGGATCTTCGTAGTAAACTGAAGGATCTGCAGAGGCATCATATTCAAAGTAGATTAAATCAATTGCGGTCTGCCAATCAGATGCACATGCTGCTGAGGTAACCCCTCCAGAAACGCACGAATCAAGACTAGCATCACTTCCTGTTATTTCATATAGATTATTAGAGCTTGATATTTGGGCTGCAGCCACGATAGTACCGATCTGCCTCATGTCAGAGAGTGCGCGAGCGGACTTTGCCTTGGTACGAGCGCTACCCAAACTAGACATTACAATTGTAGCCAATATACCAACAATAGCGATAACCACGAGTAATTCTATCAGAGTAAATCCTTTCTTTAATTCCATAAACATTATTATAATACGGAAATAAAAAAAAGAACATCTTTATATGTTCTTTTTTCTAATACATAATTTAGTATTCTCGCATAGCAATCTGTGCATCAAGTTTTTTGATTAGATCAAGTACCACTGATACAACAATCAATATCCCAGTTCCACCAATGGCGATTGCCGTATTCCCTGTCGCTGACAGGAGAATAATTGGCAATACCGCAATTAGACCCAAGAACAGTGCCCCAACAAATGTTAGGCGAGATGCTACCTTGGCAAAATATTCCTCAGTTGCTGCTCCAGGGCGAACCCCAGGAACAAATGCGCCTGATTTATGTAAGTTTTCAGCCATAGCTTCTGGAT
>CAZQWK010000019.1:0-10301 GCA_964597245.1 uncultured Candidatus Saccharibacteria bacterium
CTAGAAAGGAATATCTTCTGGATTAATATCTTCTTCTGGGTATTCAATGGTATCCATTGCTGGGGCTGCCGGTGCTGACGGAGCAGATACAGGATTTTCTGTCTGCGGGGCCATATTTCCAACACCCTGAGCACGTGAACCAAACTGAACAGAGTCTGCAACTATCTCTGTTCGATACATTTTTTTACCAGTACCAGCATCGTCCCAAGATCGAGTTTGCATGCGACCCTCAACCATAGCCTGAGAACCTTTCTGCAAATACTGAGCGCTTGTTTCAGCCTGACGACCAAAAACTACGATGTTGTGATAGTCTACCGCCTGTTGTTTCTGACCGGCAGCATCTTTCCATACACGATTTGTTGCCACAGAAAAACTCGTCACTTTTACACCCGAAGGAAGTGTTTTTAATTCTGGGTCACGTGTTAGATTTCCAATAATTGTTGCTTTGTTTAAGTACATATATGTTTACATTTAAGAATCAAGTAATAATTTATAGTATATCACTATCTGTAAATACTAAGCCTCTTTTCCTCCATCAAGAACATCTTGCAATGCCTTTAGTTCATCCCATTTACCATTTTTAGCAAGGGTTGCCTGTTTTTTCCAGGTTGATGGGTCGTGCTGAGATAGTCCATTATCCGCAAGAATGTCTCGCAAATCTCCCACCTTTGAACCTGATAGATCAGCATACGTGTAGATCCCTTTTGTATTAAATACTTCAGCGATTTTTGGACCAATACCTTCGATTTTTGTTAAATCATCTGAGATACTTTGTGCAGGTGCTGATACTTCTTCAGCAGCTTCTTCTGTCGCTGGCTCTTCTACAAGCTCAGCAGCACCGAAATCTTCCTCCACCTCTTCTTCGAATGAAGAATTTGATCGCGCAACCTTGAAAGGTTGATCTGATGTAAGAGTATTTTCTCGCTCTGTTTTGATAATTAATGTTCGCAATAGTGATTCAACAGCATCTACATCGGCTGTGAAATCTTCAATTGATTCTGGTGCAACATCAAATTTGATCCACCCGAAATAAGCTTGTGAGTAGGTATGTTTTTTGTTATTGATAATTTTTGACATATCGTATGCCAAATCAATCAATTGTGGTTCCCCTTCTGAAACAACGATACCTTCATATTTAGTAATTAAAGCCACAAGCGCATCGCGCTCCTCTGAGAGACTCCCTTCATTTACGGTTGGTAGGACAAGATATCCTAGCTCGTAAACACGTGGCTCCAGTGCGTAAACACCTTCTGGAGAGTTCTGTGTATTTTTACTATTCATACTGCATATATATTACGTATATTTTTAAAAAAGTAAATAAAAAAAACTACACCAATCGATATAATTTTTTTGCATTCTGCATCACCTGAAGAGACATTTCTTCTTCGTCTATTTTTTTAATGCGGGCGATTTTTCCGAGCACCTCGCGTACATGTGATGGCTCGTTACGTTGACCTCGGTATGGATGAGGTGATACATACGGCGCATCTGTTTCGGACAGAATGCGATCACTGGGAACAAATTTCACTAATTTTTCATACATACGTGCAAACGTAATCACACCAGTGAATGAAATATAAAAACCTAGATCTAAAAACTCCTGTGCGATCTCAGATGTTCCTGCAAAAAAATGCGTTTGCCCTCGTAATTTTGGCCCTGCGTACTCTCTTAAAATCGCCAATACATCATAATATGCATCCATAGAGCCTTCGGAAGGGCGAATATGCAGCATCAATGGCAAATCTAATTCCAAGGCTAATTCAATCTGCCTACGGAATGCAATTTCTTGTACCTGTCGCGTTTCGGCAGTATTACGATAGTAATCCAACCCACACTCCCCAATACCAACAACTCCACCAGAAGACAATATTAGATCCCGATAATAATCCACATCAAAAACCTCTGATTTTTCCATAATCCCTCCCTGCTCATCAAACACATCAGCAGTATGAATTGGGTGGAGGCCGACAATCGCATACAGATGACTATATTGATTCGCCAATTCGACAGCTAGCTCTGAGGTACTCTTTTTTGTACCCACATTAATCACCAGTACATCATCATTACGAGTTCGGTCAATAACCTGCTGACGATCCTCATCGTAGGTATGGAAATTCATATGTGCGTGTGTATCTATGTATTTCATATATACAAAAAAGTATAGCAAAAAGAATGAATTTATGTAGAATATTCTGAGTATTTTTATTATGAAAGCAAAAAACAAAACACAATACATTCTCTACACAGGGAACACACAGTCATGGAGACCGATTATCGAAAAACACATCCAAGAGAAAAACCTGAACTGGAAAATTATTTCTCTAGTCCCTGACACCGAAGGAGGTTTGGATCTTCCAGAAACTGAATATTTTAAACAAATAAAAATTAACTTTGAAGATTCAGAAATAATCAAGAAAACCATAATGAATCTTCATGAAGGGCTTGTTGCTGCAGTCAACCGAGGAGAGCGCAATATACCGCTATTTAAGAAAATAATACCCTACCTACCCGAACATATTCTCGTACCAAGCGCGGAATCACTAACCAGGGCTACAGAAAAAACAGCAATGAGAAAGGCATTTTGGAGGTACGACAAAAAAATAACACCTAAATTTGAAATACTACAAGAAATCTCTGATGAAGAAATTGAGCGAATAAATAAACGTCTCGAATTTCCGGTTATTGTAAAACCTTCCGGGCTAGCACAGGCCATGCTGGTACAAGCGGCCCACTATCCAGAAGAGCTTCGTGAAATCTTAACTAAAATTCAAAAGAAAATACCACAGAGCTACCAAGAAATGAAAGGTCGAGGCAAGCCAAGCATTCTCATAGAGGAAATCATCGAAGGAGATCAATACTCAGTTGACGCCTTTGTTGACGAGATTGGCAACGTCACGTTTTGCCCTTTTATTAAATACATCACAAGTGCACAAAAGGGTTTTGATGATTTCTTTAGCTACGAACAAACAACCCCAGCGACAATCTCCAAAGAATCAATACAAAAAGCAAAGGCGGTTTGTATAAAGGGTATTAATGCACTCGATCTACGTAACTCAATTGCTCACATAGAGCTAATTCGCAAAGAACACGAATGGAAAATTGTGGAAATTGGTGCCCGAATGGGAGGTTTTCGATCTATGATGTATAAAAAATCATTCGGTATCAACCTAGACATACTAGACATACAAAACCATTTAGGGAAAACATTACGTATCCCTCGAAAGAAAAAAGGTTACACATCAGTTATTAAATTCTTTGCCAAAGAAGAAGGATTTATTACAAAAATAACAGGGATCAAGAAGGCCGAGCAATTACCAAGTTTTGTAGAAACAATACAAAAACTAAAAAAAGGAGATCAAGCCCGATTTGCAAAAAACGGAGGAGGGTATGTATTTCGTGTAACACTATTTCACGAAAATAAATCCCAATTCATTGAAGACAAGAGAAAGCTCGAGAAAATGATACACATCGAAACAGCAAAAACCAAAAATAAAAAATAACCCGTCTGGGTTATTTTTTATTTATCAATACGAACAAACAGTGGCTGTTCAGGAACCTTTACATCAGTTAGACACTCTTGGATTTTTGCTGCTGTTTCGGGCATAAATGGATACAAGCTAACAGCTAGCCGAGCCAGTTCCCCGGCAAGGTAATGTAGATCTGTATGTGCACCCTGAATATCTTCTTTAATTTTTTTGAATGGTTTATGCTCTGCAATAAATTGATCCATATCACCAATAAGTCGCCAAATTTCATCCATCACAGCATTAAAATTAAAATCTTTTTCGATATGATTTTTATGATACGACATAACATCTCCATGCTCTACATTGATATCAGAAATATCAACGCCATAGGAAGTAATCATTTTCATTAATCGCTGCACCAGATTACCAATTCCGTTTGCTAGGTTCGCATTATAGGCCTCATGGAATTTCTCCATGGTCATATCCGCATCCTCGAATGAGTGCATATGGCGCAATAGATAGTATCGTAAGGCCTCTGAACCATAGGTTTCTACAACATCATAAGGACTAATGACATTCCCTAACGATTTAGACATTTTTTGTCCACCAGAGTTAATGAATCCATTAATAATAATCTGATCAGTATTTGGTAAACCAGCTGCATACAACATCGCCTGCCACATAGCTGATTGCTGGCGTAGATTATCTTTACCTGCATATTGCACCGGTGAACCCTCGCTCCAATAAGTTTCAAACGTATCTAAATTATTCGGCCAGCCCAACGTAGAAATATAATTCACAAGCGCATCAAACCATACATACATAACATGCTCATCATCCCCTGGTACAGGAATTCCCCATGGCATTTTTGTCTTTAGTCGTGAGATCGAGAAATCCTGCAAACCATCCTGAACAAAGCGCTTGATTTCATTAAATCGAAAGTCTGGTTTTACGAAATCTGGTTTTTGCTCATAGAGATTTAGCAAGAAATCTTGGCACTCTGAGAATTTAAAGAAATAATTCTCTTCATCAATTAACTGAATGTCTCGATTTGGATGAATGGTACAAATCCCATTCTCCAATTCAGAATCTGTTTTTTCTAATTCACAACCAACACAATATTTTGTTTGATAGTTCTTTTTATAGATAAATCCATTTTCATTACATCTTCTCCAAAACTCCTGAGCGGCCTGAATATGGTGCTCGTCAGTGGTTCGAATAAAATGAATATCTTTTGATAGATGGAGCAATTCGATCAAACCACGAAAGTCCTCAGCATAAGGATCAACATATTCCTGCGGGCTTACACCTGCTTCTTGTGATTTTTCAAAGATTTTCACACCATGCTCATCTGTTCCGGTATTAAGAAAGACATCATAGCCTTGTAATTCATAATACCGAGCCAAAGCATCAGCCCTAACAATCTCCATAGCAAAGCCAACGTGCGGCTTTGAATTTACGTATGGTAACGTCGTTGTGATATATTTTTTTGGTTTCATATTAGATATACTATTTCTTGTTAATTTCTAAGTCTAACCCCATTTGCTCTGAGGAAATAAGAGGCTCCCGCTCCTGTGATTTATGTTTCTCGGATTCAGCAATGAGTTCCATTACAAACAATGCAATAGGCATTGCCAACAGTAATCCATAAAGCCCAAATAGCTCTGCACCAATAAATACAGAAATAATTACCACCAAAGAAGGAACGCCTGTTAATTTATTTACAATTAAAGGCTGCAAACCTAGATCCAGCACCTGCTGCAACAAGACATACCCTACGGCAACACCAACAGCCATAACAAGACCTCCCTGAATAAAACCAATAACAACAGCTGGAATCAATGCAAGGAAAATCCCATAAGGAACAAGTCCAAATACTCCAGCCAATACTGATAATAAAAATGCATAAGGAACCCCTCCTAAAAATAGACCCGCGTACGTAAGAACAGTCAAAATAACCGCAATCAGCAACTGGCCTCGAAACCACGAACCAATTTTTCGTTGCACACGATGCCAAAAAGAAACAACTTTTTCTTCGTATTTTAAGGGTGTAAAGATACGCAAGGCATGATCAATACCATTAGCCTGAATACTCAAATAAAAAGAAACAACAAAAACAATCAATGCATTTACTACCCCACCAAAGAAATTTAATGCATTCTGCAGTAGTGCATCTCGTAACTCAGCATCCTGCAAGACATCCAAGAAACCTTGAATACTAAAACTATCCATTGGACTGAGCACCAATCCACTATCAGCCAAATATTCACCTATCTCTGGATATATGAGTGCAAGATCAGCAATCTCCCTTGTCATAACAGGCACAACAAAAACAAAGACTCCGATTAATATCATGAAGGCGACAACATAAAACGCAATTACCGAAACTGCTCGAGGGATTTTATATTTCAACCCCCTCACGACAAAGTCCTCAATGAATGTTGACACAATCAATCCAGCCCCAAGAACCAAAAGAAAGTCACCAATGGTCCAGAGAGCATAAACAAGCGCACCTATTAACGCAACCTCAAATAAATTATGTTCATCAAAATGAATACGAATATCTTTCATATTTTTATCCTATCATAGATATACATATATAGGTAAAACAAGAACAAAAATTTCATTCATGTTAGAATAGCCGCATATGGAATTTATTGAATTATTAACCATGCTTGTCTCTATTATTTTTGTCTCAAAAGTAATTGCAAAAATAACAGGAACAGTAGATATCTTGTGGTACATATTACTTGGTCTTGTTGGTACACAATATGTATTCCACATTGACTCCCATCTACTCGACAACTGGGCAACACTGGGGGTTATATTTATCATGTTTTATGCCGGATGGCGTGAAGACCTACTAACATTTATCAGCGATATCTGGAAACATAAATGGATTGCCATAACCGGTGCCGTTGGGCCATTTATAGGAGGTTTAATCGCATACTCATTACTAAAATTCAGTCTAACGGAAGCAATTGTTGCAGGATTTGTATTTACCTCAACAGCAATCCCCTATACCATTGGGGTACTACGTAGCCTAGGACTAGAAAAAACACGAGCGGCAAAAGCCGCTACCTCATCATCTGTGGCAGATAATTTTCTTTCCATCCTTCTGGCAGTAGGGATCCTACCAGCCTACGCACTACTCGTAAGTGCAAAAGGCGGAGATGTATCATTTGCTAATATCTGGCTAGACCTTGCTAAACAAATCGGTTTGATCTTTGGGGCATTTGGAATATTTGGATTGCTAGGTTTACTAATTCTTCCTGATGCACGCATGCACATGAGAATGAATGTACCGAATTTCTTCCAGCAAAACGGAGTCTTATCAAGAATTACATACCTAGTATACAAAATGAGGCAGGCTCCTGGTTTCTATGAGATTTCAAAAACCATGGCAAATCTACGTATCGGAATTCCGATGACACTATTGTTGATTTTTGGATTAGCATGGCTGGCGCACCATATGGGACTACACCCTGCCATTACAGCGTATCTAACAGGTTTGATTTTACACGTTGAGATGTATCACGAAACAGAAGTCAGCGAAATTACACATGAAGAGACCCCAATCACTCATAAAAACCTTGGAGTATTCTTCTATTTCGTACAGGAATGGATTGGGCCGATATTCTTTATTCACCTAGGATCTCAGTTGGTTACAGACTGGTCTCAGGCTGGTCACATTATCATCTACGGTATTATTGCAGGAGTAATCGTTGCATTCTTCCAGTTCTGGTCCGCGTATTTTGCCGGACGGAAAACATCAGGTCTCCCTGAACATGAGGCCACACTATTAGGATTAGGAATGTTGCCATATGATATTGTTGCGTTTGTCGTATTAGGTATCGCAACCGAAACTGGTTTGATTAGTGCACAGGGAAATTTTGTACTCACGGTAATTATTACAATATTGGTAATCAATATTATGACCTCTGTAATGATTTTCTGGTACAAACCACAATACATGAGACAAAAACAACTTCTCGATCAACAAGAAGATGCACCAGAGACACAAAAAACAACAGCCTAAGCTGTTGTTTTTTTCAAGAAAGTTTTCTCTATCCATGCTGGCAAATAATATACAAAATATCATCTTCCTCATATCGATTTGTGTAGTTATTGTTTTTATTTGCCACCAATGCATAAAATGATCCGTGCGCAGGACAATCAGAAGAAACTGTCGGTGAAGCTGAATTACAAAGATACACAGCATCAATTTCATACCGATAACCCCATGGATTTAGCATACTCGTATCAATATAGGGATCGAGCTCTGTTGCAAATGTCGACAGCCATGCAGCGTTTGGAAAATCGTTTCCAGCAATATTAGTTTGCGGGGAACCTTCGCAATCTGGTTCTTGCCAGCTAGTATTCCCATTAAGGGCCGCTGGGGGCAGGTTAATTCCATTACCATTATTATCAAGAAGATACATCTGAAAGGCAGTATATATTGATTTCATTTCTGAACGTGCTCGAGCCTCTCGTGCTCGTTCCCTGGCATCATTCAGACTGGACATCACCATAGATGCCAATACTCCAATAATAGCAACGACTACTAGGAGTTCGATAAGTGTGAATCCTCTTTTATTCATGGTTGTAGTTTAGCATAAAAAAACACCCATTAAAGGTGTTTTTTATTTTTCAAATACAGATAGTAGGCCTTGTTTGATTTTATCTTCATGAGGGCCAACAGTCACAATATTAACCTTGTTTGATTTCAGATACTTGCGTGCGACACGACGAATATCAAGAGCTGTCACATGTCTCATTTTTTGCAAAAACTGCCTCGGAGTTAGATCCTCTAAATCAAACATAATCTGTTTTGCATAGAATTGGGCCTGGGCATTTGCTGACTCTAGCCCCATAATAAAATTACCTGAAATATATTCTCTGATTTTTTTCAATTCTTTTTCAGAAATAGCATTCTGCACAACATCCTCTAAAACACCATGTATCTCCGAAACCACCTCAACCAGGCGATCAGAATCAATACCTGCAACAACCCTCAGAGAGCCACTGTCGGTATATGCAAATTGTGAGGCATACACATAGTACCCTGCCCCTAGCTCCTCACGCACCTTTTCAAACAAGCGAGATGACATACCGCCACCTAACAATACCGATAGCATTGTAAGAGCCATGGAGTCTTTGTGTCCCATAGGCACCGTTGGGTACCCGATCACCAAATGAGACTGCTCTGTCTTTTTAGGAACAACCAATGCTCGGGCTGAATCCTGCTTTATTTTTGTTTTTGCTTTTTTAATTTTTTTAGTTGCACCTAGCTGAGAAAATTCTTTTTCAATAGCGGTGATCACCTCAGCAGTTTTTAGATTTCCAGAAACCACAACCAGGGAATTATTTGCAGAATAGTGACTCCGGTGATACTCCTCAAAATCATCCTGTGTCATGTTTTTAATATTTTCTGGGGTACCAAGAATCGTGTGGCCAGCTGGCTGATCACCATACAGCAATGCATCAAATTCATCCATTGTGACCGAGCTTGGGTCATCTGCATACATATTAATTTCACCAATAATAACCCCCTTTTCTCGCTCTATTTCATCTACAGGGAATAGTGGGTTTTGGAAAATATCAGCTACCACTGCCAAGGTCTTCTTCCAATGTTTTTTTGCTGACTTGATATAGTACCCTGTTATCTCTTCGTCGGTAAATGCATTTGTCTGACACCCTAACCCATCCAGGAAATGCATCATCTCCTTTCCGGATCTTGATGTTGTTCCCTTGAAACACATATGCTCGAGAAAATGTGAGATCCCATTATTCTGAGCTGTTTCATACTGAGCACCGGTATTTACCAGCACTTGGACCATAACAGACTGAGATTCTGATGGGACCATCAATACTCGCAACCCATTTTCTAATGTTTTAATTTTTGGTTTTTTCATATCCCCTATAATATATCGTTTTTCGATCAATTCACAATAAAAAACTAAAAGTAGAGTAATCTGAAAAATTAAAATTCGCAGCAGCTTTTTGCCCTCGGCCATATGCCTGAGGTGTGTATTTTGAAATAATAAAAAAACACCTATGAGGTGCAATTTAAAACCAAGGTATCTAAAATTTCTGCATAAAAACTAGACTGGAACCCTCCAGGCATATCAGTAACACCACGAGAACTTCCCATGAAATCTGGTCGAGTATCGAGGCATCCGTACTCCCCCTGATTCTCATCTATTAAATAAGGATTTCCCCATGGATCTCGATAGAGAGCAGTTGCAACACTTGGGTCTGCGCCTGCCGCAGCCACAATATTACCAATAGTCAGCTCCCATCGCTCAGCACAAGCAGTATCAGAGATATCAGGACGGCAGTGGCAAAAGGAACAATTTGATCCAGTAATATTAGTAAGAAAATCATCTGTCTCAATCTGCGCCAGAGTAATTAGTTTTTGAATTTCATAGATGTCGGCTTGCACTCGGGCCAAGCGAGCACGGTCACGTGCATCATTCAGACTGGACATCACCATGGACGCCAGTACTCCAACGATAGCAACAACCACCAGGAGCTCGATCAGGGTAAATCCTCTTTTATTCATGGTTGTAGTTTAGCATAAAAAATAAATCTCATATTAAACCAAAAATAAATATAAATTTTGATATAATCTATATTACATGATCGGATCACCCATAAAAACATTAAAAGAAGAAATTATTGAACTTCTACTCAAGCAAAGCTGCAGCTCGAAACGACTACTCACCTGGCTGAAAGAAAAAGAAATCAATGTCACCATCCAGGCAGTGTACAAACAGTTAAATATTTTACTGGAATCAGAAGTCGTCCTAAAAAATAAACAACAATACACCG
>CAZQWK010000020.1:0-10095 GCA_964597245.1 uncultured Candidatus Saccharibacteria bacterium
TTTCTTCTGTTTCTTCTGTTTCTTCTGTTTCTTCTGTTTCTTCTGTTTCTTCTGTTTCTTCTGTGGAAATGATAGCCTCTATTTCATCAGCAATAGCTGAACCCGCAGATACCAATGATTTTGCCAAATACTGAAAATAGTTTTTTATCTGGGAAACTTTTGAATCATCATTAATGTGTACCTGCTCCCATTCTTCAGAACAATAATAAGTGCTTTCTCCTACCTGTGCGCGCCCATCTACCTGCGGAATATCCTCCACCCACTGATGCACAGAGGAGGTTCCGCCCACCGCATCAGGAAAATAAAGCTGCAGGTTAACAAATTCTTCATATTTACCAATATTGGTAACACTGACGTAGATCTCATTCTCTAGTAGCCCATAGTAGTCTTTATACTCGGTTTTAATAATTAGATTCTCATCAGAATTATCATCGGTAAATGAAAATGTTCTAAGCTCACTATTAAATGATTTTGTATGAGGCTGCTCAGCAAACAATCGATCATTTTCTATTGTAGCAATGACATCACCCACCTCTACCAAATCTGACTGAATCTCAAACTCTGTAAATTGACTGGATTCCGGAGAAACATCTTCTTCTTCATAGAGAGCATCCACCACAGTCTCACCCAAAGAAAGGTCGCCTGAAATAGATTCTGCTGATACAGAAATATTCGCATGTTCGTCTGGTACAGGTATATTTTCCTGGTTTTCAACAGGAAATTCGACCACACTTTCAGCAAAAACATGAAAATGCATAGAAAATACCAGCGTCAATGCAATAACGGCTGATATTTGTTTTTTAAAAAATGAACTCCGCATAACTATCTAAAAGTATAGCAATAATTCAGTTTTTTTCACCACATCCTTACAAATAATTTGATATAGTGCATATATGAAAAAATATATTAACCAACTCAAGAATAAATATGGACACATCATCATGCCCCTCATGCTCATTGGTGGATTTATTGCTGATATTTTTACCCTAAACAGAATCGATCAGGTTTTTGACAACGCGATTCTCATCACACACCTATTGATTTCTGGAACCAGCATTGCATTACTCTTCTCTCGCGAAACCTCATTTGGAGAAAAATACCTAAACCCAAAAAGAATCAGCTGGCTGGAAAACGCAATGGTTTTCTCATTCGGCGCATTGTTTAGTGGTTTTGTTATTTTTTATACTCGCAGTGGATCACTCACTACAACATGGCCCTTTATTCTTGTAATGCTGTTGCTAATGCTAGGGACCGAATTCACCAAGCAATATTTCTACAGGTTGCGCATGCAAATCGTTGTATACGCCACGGCTTTAATTTCCTGGTCTATTTTTTTTATTCCAGTCATAAGCAAACGTATTAGCTCGCTCATGTTTACGCTCAGTACCATCACAGCATTATTTTTAATTGGAATCTTTCTATTTATACTGCATAAAATAAACCGGCAAAAACTACACAAGCACATTAAAAAAATTGGTATCGCAATTCTATCCATCATTGGGTTGTTTCACCTGCTATATTTCACCAACATACTACCTCCAATACCGCTATCACTAAAATATATTCAAAGCTATTATGAGGTAGAGTATGTTAATGGAAACTATTATGCACAATATGAATCAACACCATGGTACTCTCTTAAGAAACGAAATGACAGTATGTATTGGCGCCCAGGAGAAGATATATTTGTGTTTACGAAAATATTTGCACCCACCGACCTATCAACAAATATAGTGCATACATGGGAATTCTATGACGAGCCAAACAGAGAATGGGTCACGAGAGACAGAATTAACCTACCTATTACAGGAGGTCGTGCAGATGGATATCGAGCCTTCTCCAAAAAAACCAACCTCACCCATGGATCATGGAGAGTACGCGTAACAACCACAAATAATTTAATTTTAGGAAACTATAGGTTTGAAATTGCAGAGTATGGACCGAAATTACAAGAGTTAGTAACCGAGGAATTATAAAAACAGTTGTTCTAAACAACTGTTTTTTAAATTAAATTTTAATTAAAAAAACCACTAGGGTCCTTGAAAATAACTTTTTCTGGACTGGAATTTATAACCTCAAGCAATGTCGCATAATAATATTTGTAAGATAAAACCTCTTCATTTCCAACATCCCTAGACGATTGTAATAATTTTTTTGGAACCAAATCAACAGAATCAGCATAGAATAAATTTCCAGTGGTAGCCAACATGTCACTATCAAACATTCGACCATAACCCTCTCTCTGACAATAATATTCACTAGAAGTAAAAGCTTTTACATCCTGCGTATACACAGCACCTACACCGCAACTACATGCAAACAAGATCTGAATATTAAACAACTCATCAAAAAAATCATTGATTTGCTGTAAGGTCTTGGTGCGTAAAGCTAATTTTTCCATTGATTTATGTAGTAACTCTGACTCTTTTGTCTTGATCCTAATTACATGACCACCTTGGGTTGTTAAAATCGACAATGGATTATATGCAACAGACAGATCTAAATCACGAATTTGCGAGAATTTTTTTTCAACAACCCTTCTGAGTAACTCCAAAGGACCAAGAATCTCGCTAAGTCTCGGCTCTGCAAAAAAACCGATATATTTTTCCAACTGCGAACGACTAAGTTCGCTATATCTAGAAAATATTTTTTCAAAATCAGAATCAACATAAGGACCCCAAATTGTTCTTAATCCATTACTATCCACTGCAGAACTAGATACAGATAATTGGGTAAAGCCTTTTGTTTTTTTAAGATCGCATTTTATACACATATTTATTCATTTTTAAATTAAAGAACTATTTTATAACGAAAATATTTTCGCCCAAAGAAGGCTATTGCACATAGCCACCTGCAGCCACTAACATTTTTTATTATTACCTGAATCAAAATCCTGATTGCGATTAAATTTTTTCCGAGTCCGTTGCAATCTATTATTTTGATTTATATTTTGTGCTCGTTGAACAATCGATTCTATTTCATCTGACCATTCTGAAACAACCAAACCTGGGTGACGTTTGATATCACTACTTTCTAACAGATAGCATGTTGGTTTTACTCCGAGTGTTTGTTTCACAAATTCTTTGTCATCACTAGATTGAATTTTATTCGCGACAAATATATAAGGAGTTTCATAGAAATCCATCAATTCAGCAATTTGTTTTGCTGTTTTAATACTATGCAATGCAGGCTCGCATACAATCACACCTACATCAACACCCGTTACAATTCCAGTACTAACACCATCTGCACCGGCCTTTTCATCCACCACAACATAATCATTTTTCTGTAAATCCAGTAACGGTAAATAAACCTTTAATGGAGTCGTCAGGCTGTGACTACATGATTTACCATATAAAACATTATCTGTCTGAGGACCCGCCGCAGTAACATACATACCTCTATTATTTTTTTTAACCAATGTTTCAGTAAAATCATCTAATGGATTTATTGAAAATGTATTAGGGGAATTTTTAAAGAAAACCTGATCGTATTTTTCTCCCTTTTCCAAGCCCACATAATCCAAAATACCAGACAAAGAAGAGCCAAAATAATTCATACCAGTAGACACCTCTCCATCAAATAAATTGTAAGCTAAATCCATATTATGATCAGCATCGATTGCTAGAACATTTTTTGTATCAGCATTCAACCATAGGGCAACTTGTGTCGCCACTGATGATTTACCACTACCACCCTTCCCAAGAAAACCTAATATCATTACATCATTAATATATAGAGTTTAGTAATAAATGCAAATAATTTGCAAAAATAATATATGGCACGTATAGTAGAAAAAACTTTTAAATCTTTTAAAAAATGAAAACAGAAAAAATTTTATTAAATGTTTTTTTAGTATCGTATATTGGATTTATTGTAAACGATATTAGATCACTAGGTATAGTTTCGCATGTATATATATTTATTTGTCTGGGATTACTATTATCTATTCTGGCTCACCAGAAAAAATGGCTGATTATTTCAATTACCTTTTTGGCTATGCATATGGGTCTGGAATTACCGCATATTATACATGATGTTTTTCACCACCATCATGAACACCACACAAGCACAAGACTAGGTCACCTATTACACATTGGATGTGATATATATTTTCTCAAAAAATTAAAACTATCCCTAAATCAAATATTTATTTTTTTAGGAATATTAATCACCTTATTATTGGCTCCCATAGTGAATATGTCTCGGCACACGAACAACCCTGAAATACATACAACGATATTATTCGGTATTTTATTCTGCGCATGCATTCATCTAGTAAATATAAACAAGAAAATACCCACAATCTAACAAAACAAAAAACCATTACACAAGTAATGGTTTTTTAAATATTCTGTGGATCTATATACAAACATAGGTTTCGTGACACATTATCCTGCAATAAATAATCTGCCACCGATGTTTCGATGGTGTCCTGGATCACACGATTCAATGGTCGGACACCGAACTGTGGATCATGACCTCGGCGGGCTAGCTCGGCAATCAGAGCATCGGAAATTATAATTTCAATTGCATGTTTTTTACGCAAATGCCTATTTAATCTATCTAACAACAAGTAGGTTACCTTTTGAATACTCGATCGATTTAATGATTTATACAAAACCGTTGCGTCAAATCGATTAATAAATTCTGGTCGTAAAATCCCTTGATCAATAACATGACGAATAAGCAACTCTTGAGACTCAGACTCATTAGCCATCATAAATGTTGCACCTGCATTTGAAGTACAAATAATAATCGTATTGCGAAATGAAATTTTTCTTCCGGCTGCAGTATGGAACTCCCCTTCGTCCAAAATCTGCAAAAAGAGATTTAAAATATCTGGATGTGCTTTTTCAATTTCATCAAAAAAAACCAACGAGAATGGAGATTCCTCAACCTGATCCCCTAGCCTTTTGATGAACCGTGACATTGAATCTAATTCGCGAAACTCTGACATATCAAATCGAATCATCACATGCTCTCCTCCAAAATATGATTGTGCTAAAATTTTTGCAGTATACGTTTTCCCAACCCCCGTCGGACCAAGAAACAGAAATGAGCCAATAGGTTTTGGAGAATCCTGCACGTCAGCACGCCCTCTCTTCAGGGCCGAAGCAATAGCATGGACTGCAGCATCCTGCCCAATAATATTTCGTTTTAGAATTTCTTCTAGATGAATCAAGATGTCTTTTTCATTTCGATTTAATGCACCTAGTGGTACTCGGGTTTTTTGCGAAATAAACTGCTCAACATGATGCACAGTAACAGGAGATTCTTCAAGTCCTGATAATTCGTCCAGTACATCCATTGATTTCTCGGGTTGCGCCTGGTTCATCATGAGCCTGTCAGTCAAAACAACTACCGCAGAAAGAACATTTTGATCCATACGTGATTGCTGACCGTTGGACTTAACCCAATCTTCTAAATATTTTAGTGTTGTTTTTTGATCAGGAGGATACATTTCTACCACCTGAGCAACCCTCATCAAATTATCTCGATGCTTGAAATCGCTATTATACGAACCCCAATCACAAGTTAAAATCATTTGAAAATGATCGTTATCCATATATGGCTGCAACACTCCTAAAATATTAAATCGTTCAATGTTTTCAATAACCAGAACAACATTTTTTGCGCGTACCGCCTCATGTATACATTCTTGTATAGATTCGATAGACATCTCCTCAGGGAACAGCTGAACCAATCGTTTTCCATTAAGACTTGGGACTGATAAGTCTCGATACATTTGCCGCGCAAGGTAATGTAAACGTGTACTCTTACCCACCCCCTGCGAACCAACGACCAAAACATTTTGTTGTTTTTTTCGAGATAAAACTCTTTCGATATGCTCGATGGCACCATCATGATCAATAACCAAAACCTCACCAGTCTGAGCAAGATCGCGACCATGCTTATCCAGCTCCCAGGTTTTTGGATATGCCCACGTTCGACCCAATGAACCGAAACGAACCATTTTTTGAAATGACAATCTAATTGGGACAACCATAAAGACAGGAAATAGGCAGCACACAAGCAACAACACAAATACCCCTGCCACAATAGTAATTGTGCGGATTATAAAACCAAATAGTACTGCAAAAACATAGAAAATCCCCTGTTCAATATACCTCCATGCACTACGATCGTCACTCTCGTAACGTTCTTGTCTCCATGGAACAAATAATGTTTTTAATAGACCCTGAATAGAGAAAAAATATTGCACGAAACGAACAAGATTTCGCCATGACTGAATTCCAGTTTTCATAAATACAGTATACACGAAAAAAAACCACATTTATTGTGGTTTTTTTAGCTGAACTACCATATTTTCCAAGAAACGACGAGGGGTCACCCCCTCCCTACGAAATACGACACCTCCCTCCTGAATACCAACAATCGTCGGCAGCGATCGGATTTGAAATTTTGCAGATATATTTCGCTCGATATCAGTATCAACCAACCCAACAGCAATATCGTCACCATAAGCAGCAGCAATATCATCAAATAAGGGTTTTTGCATTTTGCAGGCATGACACCAACCTGCTCCAAACATAATAATACCCGTTCTCTTTTCGGAGATTATTTTCAGTAGATCAACCTCACTCATTCTTTTTGCCCGAACTCTTTTCTTGAACAAACCAAACATATTACTCTGAGCATAAAAGTGATAATGCCTGCTGATCATCAAGAGAAATGGAGCCATCCTTGTTTTTTTCACTTAAAAGATAGTGCATAATCGCGTGAGGGTCGTCACTATGCTCTAGACCCAAAACGTGACCAAATTCATGTACTAGCAGCGCATACAACTCCTGATTACCATCAAAGCTATATACATTAATCTCTAATCCATTTGTATTACCAGCATCAAACTCCCGAGGCTCCGAGAACAATTCATTATAAGACTCTACCCCTTGATTATAGATACCAATCTGCGTATTACTGGCTTCAGCAAATTGATTTACCTGTCGCTGAAGCTGCTCTAATTCATTCACCTGTCTTTCTAGGTTTTGTTTTTGTGATTGTAGTTGCTGGAAAATATCGCTCGGGGCACCACCTTGATCATTCCAGTACGCAACCTGTTCTTCGTAGTCATGTAGACCTGATTCGTACAAACGAATTGCTGACTCATAGCCATTTTTAATACGCACATACTCTTCCTGGGTTTTTTCAACCTCAATCTGCTGCTCATTTAAATAAGTAGAAAGTTCATTACTTTCATATAAACGGGCCTGCTCCTCACTCCACACCAGATTTACCTTAAACTCTGCATCAGGGTCATATTCAAAAGCACTTCTTCCTAGCTCGATCTCCCAAGCTCCAGCAGCTCGATCAATAGTTGCCAAAAAAGATGACCTATCCATATTAAACCTCTCATCAAACTCCCCAATCGCATACCTTAAAACAGTACGGCAAGGTCGATCCAAAAAATGATCATACGCATACCAGACAGTAAAAACAATCACTCCAATGAAAATCATATTTCTTAGAATATTCATTCTTTTATCCTAACAAAAAAAAGCCTGCATGAACAAGCGCTAATATTTTTTATATACGCGCGGCACACGAGAGCTAATTTGGGTTACAATCTCGTACATACTCACACCACTATTCTCCGAAAGATCGGCAGCCAATACCTGTGCTGATTTCTGTCTTCCAATAAGAACGACAGGGTCTCCACAAAAAGCCTGGCCACCAGGGCCAATATCAACCATCATTTGATCCATGCAAACACTACCCACAATCGGATACGCTCGTCCTCCCAAGAGAACCTTACCTGCAGGCCCAAAAGCCCGAACATAACCGTCAGCATACCCAACAGGAAGAGTGATAATACGAGTATCTCGATCCGTCACAGAAACGCCACCATAACCAATTCCTGTTCCGGCTGGTACCCATTTAAAATATGATACCTCTGTTTTCCATTCTAGGATTGGCTGCAGCCCAAAACCGTCTCTTACAACACCATCAAATAAACCATACAAACACAATCCAGCACGAACCATATTCATATCCTTAAAACCGCGATAATTTATAATCCCTCCAGAATTTGCCAAATGAATATCTTGAAAATGAATATTATTTTTTTTAAATTGATCTATTGCCGAACAGAACCTATCATATTGCAACATTGTTTTTTCTTGATCTGATTCACTTGAAGATAGATGTGAATAGATCCCAATAGGTTCAACCTCAGGGCAAGACGATAATATGTTAATAATTTTATGAATTCGATTCCACTGCACACCAATACGATTCATGCCGGTATCAATATTAATATGAACCCTGGCCTTTCGGGACATAGATCTTGCTATCTCATTCATCTGGAAAATCTTTTCATCCGAAGGAGCAGTCATTGTTAAATTATACTCTAGGCATAATTGAATTTGATTTTTGCTAATGGCCGACAATACTAATATAGGAATAGTAATTCCTGCATCACGCAGTCTTACGCCTTCTTCAGGAATAGCAACAGCCAAATAATCAGCATTATTTTGCTGATAAAATCTTCCCATTTCGATAATACCGTGACCATAAGCATTACCTTTTACTACGCACATAATTTTTTTACCAACGCAATGCTTCCTGATTACATTTAGATTAGCGAGAGCCTTCCCTAGATCGATCTCTGCATAAGTTGGTCGAGTTACTTCCATGTTTATATAATACATTAAAAAATAAACTCGAACACAATAGTGAAACCCTATAAATACTAGAAACAAGGACAAAAAAATAAATCATTAACACTTGTATTCAGACATAAAATTTCTATACTAGAAAACATGAATACAGATCAAGAAATAAAAGTTTTTGGGCACCGATCTCCTGATACTGATGCCACCGCTAGCGCCATTGTCTGGGCCTGGTTTTTAACAACTCACAGAAAGCAAAATGCCACCGCCTATATCCTAGAACCAGTGAATACTGAGGCTGCATTTGTGTTGTCGCGATTTAATATAGATATGCCAGCGATTCTTGATGCAATTTCAGCAAACGAACAGGTTGCCATTGTCGACACTAACAACCTCGATGAACTCTTTGAAAACATCAATGATGCAGAAATTATTTCTATAATCGACCATCACAAACTAACCGGAACCCTGAAAACAAATCTACCGCGTGAAATTGTAATTCAACCCTACGCATCAACTATGACAGTAATATTCAACGTCATGAACCTAGAACCAAATGAGCTCCCTGGCAGCATTGCAGGTTTGATGTTGTCAGGAATCATCTCTGATACACTAGCGTTTCGTAGTCCAACAACCACAAACAAAGATAAAGAGTTAGCAGAATCACTGGCGGAGTATCTAAATATCAATATTGATGAATACGCAACTGAAATGTTTAACGCAAAATCAGACATTGCGCACTTCTCGGCAACAGAATTAATTCGAATGGATAGCAAGATCTATGAAGTAAATGGATTGACATCTCGCGTATCGGTACTAGAAACAACAAATCCACAAATGATTCTTGATCGATACGAAGAAATCGTCACAGAAATCCCAAACGTATGTAAGCAAGACAACATCGAGGAAGTGTATCTTTTTGCTATTGATATTCTAAAAGAAGAGGCAACATTACTAGTACACAATGAAAATATACGTGATCACGCAGCGAAATCTTTTGATATCAAAACTACTGAAAAAACCCTCCGACTACCAGGAATTGTTTCTCGCAAAAAGCAAATCCTCCCTGCACTGACAAAGTAAAAAAGACCAACAAGGGTCTTTTTTTAAATATTTTTTAAAAAATGAAAGAAAAAAGAAAGTGGCGCGTAATAACAGATAACCATATGATGCAAGCTAGCAGCACCTATGATTATTAAGTAATTTTTAAATAAAGAATATGAAAAAAGCAACAACAACAGCATTAGCACTGGCAATTATAATCGGAGCAGGAATGACCGCATCAGACGCTTATGCATTTAGAGGAGATAGAAGTTCTAGAGACGGGCGAAGCTCAGAAGTATGGCGACTATGTTCTCGAGGGTGCCGAGAATTATCTGAGGGAGCGCAAGAATTTAGGGTAGAACTACGAGCAGAATTTGAAGAATTTCTCGGACTAGATTTTGGAGAACTAGCTGAATTA
>CAZQWK010000021.1:0-9799 GCA_964597245.1 uncultured Candidatus Saccharibacteria bacterium
CTTTAGACGTTTGATATCCGCCTTTATTCCATCTAAATCAGCAGACTTATTCTCCTTATTATTTTCCTTTTCTGCAGGTGCGTTTTCTACTTTTTTAAGATCAACATTATTCATTGCAGACAGTAACGAAGATGATTTTTCATCCGATTGATCATTTCCGGGAACATATTTTTGATGCTCTTCAGGAATATTTTTTTCGACATAGTCGGCATTTTTCTTCAGAATATCTTCCTTTTGTTTTTCACCGTTTTTTACTGAATTCTGAGCATCAATATTTCCTGTATTAGCAGCATCCCTGGCATCATCAAGATTTTCATCTATTTCCTTGACCGCTTCTTGGGCTTTTTCCATATGAGCCTCCATATTTCCAGCAATTTTTTTATGCACAGATAATTCTGTCTCTAGTCTACTCTTGGTAGTTGGGTCCTGTTCTGTTTTCAACTGGTCCTCAAGCTCTTTGATTTTTTGACTCTGAAAATCATATACCGGTGTAGGATTAATGGCATCTGATTCATTTTGATCCTCTTGGGTATTCATTCTTGCCAACACCTCTTCCGCTGCATTGTCGATGTTGTTTTGATTGTTGTTTGAAAATTTTTCCATAAAAATTTAAATTAATGTTGATAATCTTTTAGTGATGATTGAATTTCTGTAATGCTTTTTTCTTCGAATTCTGATTTGGGGATTACATAAATATTCCCAAAATCAGGGCCGTCGATAACAATCAGACGTAAAAAGGTAATATTGTCAGTGGAGTGTAAAATTTTTAACAATGAATAAGTATTCCCTGACATTTCAAAGGTATCAAATGGAATAATCCGCTGATCACCAATAAATGTATGGGTTACATAGGGTTCTTGTTTAAATTGAGTATCTTGATTCATGACATAAATAATACCATATTTACATTTGCGAAACTATATTTTTAATTAGTTTTCATTACATAAATTATTATACAATATAAATAATAAATATGTCAATAGCGTAAGAACTACCACATGATAAAATGCATACAGTAATTTAATGAAGTCACCTAAGGCTTCGTTCACATAGGCTTATCGAACATCATGCTCAAGAACCATCTGGCGTCAGCTGGCTGGGGACATATATAAAAGATCACTCTCCATCTATTTCGTTTTTGTTTCTATGCACTCTTGCGATAGTTGGGTTGCTCTATGCTGGAAAACACTCATCAGCATCGATTATCACCTCCCCAACAGACACCAGCACAAACTCACAACGAATAGTACTGCTTGCACCTAGCTATGGACCTGAAATACCTCAGGCAATCGGTGGGCCAGATGACATTCATGTAAATAACCGGTATGGACTCCTATTACCGCAGGTTAGTATTACCTCTGGTGATATTTCAGCACAAGACGTAGAAATAGATATGGATGGGATTATCACCTACGAAGTTCAACCAGGCGATACTCTATCCGAGATTGCTGAAGACTTCGACGTTTCGACAAACACAATCAGATGGGAAAACAACCTAGGTAACACCATTAAACCAGGGCAAGAACTACGTATTCTTCCTCTTAGCGGAATTCGACATACTATCAAAAAAGGCGACACCCTAGGATCTATTGCTAAAACATACGACGTAGAAATCGATGATATTGCCGTATTTAATGATGTTGATAATAACAATCTAACTATTGGTGAAAAAATACTTATTCCAAATGGTACCAAGCCAGTCGAGAAAACAGTACCAAAACCAAGAACAAGTACATCTAGCGCTTCGTCAAAAATCTCATCAATATCATCAGGTTCGGGATACTACATGCGACCAACGACAGCCCCTGTGACCTCAAAATTTGGACCACGCTCTGGTCGATATCATTATGGTATTGATTACGGGGCACCAACAGGAACACCTATATTCGCTGCTGCTGCAGGGACAGTTGTTAAAACCTCTTGTGGTACAGGGTATGGAAAATGTCTATTGGTTCAACACGACAATGGGACCAGAACACTGTATGCTCACGCAAGCGCACTGTACGTAGGAGCAGGTGAATACGTAAGCAAAGGACAAACCATTGCGGCTATTGGATCAACCGGACGTTCAACAGGGCCACACCTTCATTTCGAAATTATTGAAGCAAACGGAAAGAAACGAAATGTAAACTTCCTTCAGTAAAAAAACACCTTTTGGTGTTTTTTTATTTATTGAATTTGAGGTCGATACTGCAAGGCCTCAAGAATATGGTTTTTTTGAATATGTTCGCTGCTCTCGAGGTCTGCAATCGTACGCGCTAATTTTATAACCCGATGATATGCACGTGGAGAAAGCTGTAATTTTCTTGCGCTGTTTTGTAATACCAAAGAGACTTCTGGATCAAGAAATTCTGACTGAACATCTCGCGAAGACATTGAGCTATTTAAATAACCCGAAGTCTTGCCAGAACGATTCTGCTGCAATAAACGTGCCCTCCTAACACGAGCTTGGATATCAACCGAATTTTCACCATCAGACTCGCTATTTGTTAATTTCTCATAATCTATATGTTCAACAGGCAACCAAATATCAATACGGTCCATAATTGGTCCTGATATTTTTTTCTTGTAACGCGCAATATCGGCAGCAGAACAAATACAGGTTCCATGAGCAGAAGCATAAAATCCACAAGGACAGGGATTCATGGCAGACAAGAGAATTACATCTGCAGGAAACTGGACAGTGCCTCGAGCACGAGATACGGTGACTATCTTGTCTTCCAGCGGCTGACGCAAACTCTCCAGAACACGCGATTCAAATTCCGGAAACTCATCCAAAAACAATACACCCCGATGCGCCAAGGTGATTTCACCTGGCCTTGGGACAGCGCCGCCTCCTACTATAGCAACATAGCTGGAGGTATGATGAGGAGTACGCAACGGTGGGTCAACCATCATGTCCAAATCAACCAACTGACCCGCCACACTATGAATACCCATAACCTCCAACATCTCATTCTGATTAAGCTCTGGTAGTATACCCGTAAACGCACGGGCCAACATCGTCTTCCCTGTACCCGGAGGGCCGAACATGCAAACATTGTGACCTCCGGCAGCAGCTATCTCTAAACCGCGCTTGGCGATTGCCTGCCCACGAATATCAGAAAAATTAATCATCTTTACAGAATCTCGTCGATGTAATTCAGTATATTCAGTTGACTGTAACGGCGTGTGTTCAGGGTGCTGATCATCCAAATGACGTACAAGCTCACCCAGAGAATCAACAGAATAAACAATAATTCCTGAAACCAATGCAGCTTCGCGAGCATTTTCAGCAGGAACATAGACTTCGGCTATACCTGAATCAGCAGCCATTTGGACAATAGGTAAAATACCCTGCAGGGGTCGTATTGTTCCATCCAAAGAGAGTTCGCCAATAAATAATTTGTTTTGCACATCACAGTGTATCTCTCCTGATGCCAGTAGATACCCTAAAGCAACCGCAACATCATAGTAAGCCCCCTCTTTTTTTAATTCCGCAGGAGAAAGAGATACTACTAGTTTTTCATTCTGTGTTTTAGGATTTGAAAAACCAGAATTTTTCAAGGCAGAACTCACACGGTCACGGGCTTCGTCGACCGACTTGCTCGCCATACCAACAATAGAAAATGAATGTAGACCACGCGCAATATCGACCTCGACGTTTACCAATCGACCACGTAAATATTCTGGCTGACCAGCATATAGTTTTGCAAATTTCATAATACTAGTATAACAAAAAACAGAAAGAAGAACTTTCTGTTTTTATATATACTACTGAGCGTGCTCAGCTGTAGTTGTTGCGGCTGGATACGCCTCTAATCGAGCTACAGGAATTTCATCACCACAGACTTCACAAATACCATAACTACCATCTTCTATTTTCTGTAGGGCCTTTAGCACCTGTGCATATTGTGCCTCGAGTACATTTAATCGAGCAGTTTTTTCTTCGAATTCCTCGGTGATATCTGCATTATCAATAGGGTCAGCCGTCATGCCATCTGACTCGTCAGGCAAAACAATCCATGTACCGTCAGAAGATTTTTTTCCAATAGCATTCAGATCTATTTCTAATTGTTCTTTCTCCTTTTCAAGTAGATTTTTTTGATTTTCTATATTCATACACGCGAATTATATCAAATTTGCCAAAGAAAAAAACAAAAAATATTTTTTGTTTTTTTAGGAATTAATTCTGAAATATGTCACTCAGAGCTCGACGACGAACAATCTCATCTATAACAACCTGCTCTCGAGCGATTAAAATAGTCTCCGTATCCAAAAACATATACATCAACACGATATCACCTTCCTCTAGTCGAACCTCAGAGTCCACAGAAGATACCTCGTAATCAATCACACCTGGTCCATTTACCCCAGCAAGTGCACCTGTACCTCTCAGGTACCCCTGATCAGTCAGGGTCATACCCGCACCAAGGTAATTTTCCTCGCGAATAATATCATTCAAGGCCTCAAGAGTATCTATTTCAACCACACAATCAATATCATCAGAAATAACAAGTCCCTGATCCTCCTGGAATTGCTGGACAGCGCGACATGTTTCCTGGTTAAAGTAACCATTTAATACACTAATATCATATCCCTGTGCATAGAGAATTAATTGCATTTGTTGCACAGAATCATTATAAGATCCTAGCCGTAAAATCTGCACATCTGACTCATCAAAACTTTCCCCAGAACTATCGCTAAGAGTAAAGTAGTCATTAATAACAAATTCGTCGCCTCCATATAATCCCGCATTGTTTTCGATCAGGCTATTCATAAGATTAGCCATCTCTTCCGTAAGAGTACCTGTCACCTCTAAACCATTAGCAATCTGAAATTGCTCGATTGCACTCTGGGTAACCAAATCTAGGGTTCCAGAAATAGACAATGGATCCATAAGGTCCATGAGTACGAATGCCTCTTGCAAAGGCTCAAGTACAGCAATGTTGGTTTCACCTAATTCAACAGGAATACCCGTAGGAATTCTTCCTAGACTAATCCACTGCAAACTATCACCTATTCCTAGGGCACATTTTACAGCATCAATTACTGTACGTAGTACTCCATACACATTCAATCCTCCATTTGGTCCAGTTTGAGGTAGTCGAGAATCTGGATCAATTTCATCTAAAATTTGCTCCAGCTGCTCCAGATGGTATGCAACCTGGCGAACAGTTTCAACCGCCAAAACATCCATCTGAGACAGTGCGAATAGCGCATCTGACGCTTGATGAAGCTTGGCCACATTCGCATCGGAAACCCCGACAAGATCAGCAACCAAGGCAATGAACGATATCCGCTCTGCTGCTTGTGCCATTCTCTGTCGTATCTCCAACTGAGTTAACTGATCGGAACATTGACCGGGGGCCACAACTCCACCAGCACCTTCAACACGAGGGAAGCAGAATTTTACGTTCCCCGCATACAATGATGCCTCTGGTCCATTAGCATCAAATACCACACCGTTATTTGCAATACACAATTCTGAACTACGGCTTTGAGGTGAAATACACGTTACGTTATCCAAACTTCCGTCTGCCTGAGTCATGTTTGCTAGATATTGACCCGTACGAGAATCAAAACATAGACGCGAACTACTAATATTTTGAAGACTTAATAATCCAGTATATTGTCGACAAATTTTTTCACCTACGTAGTCGATAGAAACAACATCATCAGATTCACCACATACCACTCCTGGATTTCCAGCGGGAGCGATTTGGCCATTGCCATCTCGACACTCATATGGATGACATCCGTAAGAACGGAAACATAGATCCGTATTAGGATTGCCTCCTTCGAAGATTCGCTCTCCTGTTTGTACATCAAAACAAACAGGATCAGTAGTGCTCAGCTGACTTACGGCCTCCTCAGACCCTAGAATATTAATACAAGAATAACCATCCTGACCTTCATATTCTGGCCCATAAGGTGTTAAATCAAGAAAAGAACTCACACAAGCAACCCCGGCCTGACCACCCAACGAAGCATCAACAGGTCCACCAGATGCATCACGACATGTTAATTCTGTTTGATAACAAACCTTTCTTCCTCCAGCATCTGCCGTTAGTGAATTAAATGAAACTCCGGTAACCTGCGGGGTTGTCGGTGTATTTTGTTGAGCAGGAGTTTGTGCATATGCAAAATCAGAAACAGACGATACCCATTTATTCACCAGAGATAGCGAGCGGGAGATTACATTGTCAGTATCACGCTCTTCCTGGTCAGACTCTGACGAGACCGTTTCAATCCCACGACCATCTACCTCGCGCGGAAGGAATCGTGCAACACGTACGTTTTTATTATTAATCAAATCATCTTCAAAACCAGGCTTCAGCAAACTACGGTCAGTGGCCTCAGGAGGAAGATCCATATAGGTCGCAAGATCGTCAATCATGGTAGGTTCCCAGGCCTTAAGACCATCAAGAGCACGGTCATATGAATTTGCCTTTAGAACGATAAAGGGATAATTCCTATCCGTACGATACACTCCGTGCATAAAATCATCCTCAAGATTCTCTAGCAATAGATCAGCTGTGGTATTTTCCGTCTGAGACAAAATATCATGTATACCAACCCGACGCACCGCATTACCACCAGCCTCTTCTATATAATAGATTTGATTTATGGAGTCTTCTGGGATCTCTTTTTCAACCACCTCACGAATAACCTGTTTTGTTTTTGCCTGCTCTAATCCAGTAATATTAATACCTGTATTAATATTTGAGTAGACTAAAGATGGAACTCTCTCTTCGGCAACAAACTGAATCTCTTGCTCTTCACCAGAACGAAGAAACCCGATAACCCCAATGGAGGCCAGAAATAGTATTACCGCACCTGCTATATATAAGATATTTCTACGTGATGTCGGTGAGAGGATTTTTTTCTCTTTAGCCTCAAATCGAGATTTTTGAATCAACTCAGACATGGTTGCGGGCTCATTTGCCCCCATAGCTGTACTCAGATCAGAATAATATGTCTGAGTTACACCAGTATTTTTTGCCAATGGGGTATCTGACTCAAGAGACTCCTTACCAAAACTTGCAGCGATATCGGATTTTAGGTCATCAATAGAAACTTCTCCAGATTCTGCATCTTGCGGAAGGGTTGGCATCTTGATTTCATCAGATTCTTGTTCTGTCTGTTTTTGAGCCTCAACAATAGCATCATCAGATGCATCTAGGTCAACCAATGTTTCGTTTGGAGACTCGGTAATCTGAGATGAATCAGTGGAAATAGACGCCCCAGACAAGACCGAAGCTATTTCATTTTTTAAATTACTAATTGATTCTTGGGGCACAGAAGAAGGGGTTGATCCACCAGAATACGCAGCAGCGTGAGCACTCAGCTCCAATGGGTCAATATTATTAGTGAGATCTGATGTCTTTTGCTGATCATTCGGTAAAAGATCATTGACACGAGGCAAAGGAGCACTGGCAGCACCTGTTAAATCTGCTGCACTTAGTACCGTTGAATCCGTAGCCGTAGTATCAGAAGACTGGCTTCCAGTATTCCACACAACCTTTTTATTTTGAGAACTTTGCATACCCTTATTGTATCCGGAATCCACAGGGAAAACAAACAGGTAACCCTAGAACAAAAAAAGAGAAAACATCAGCAGAGAAATACCTCGAGATCTCGTACAGTACAAAAAAAATGCATAAAAAAAATAGCAATGAATGCTATTTTTTTAGACCTAACTTCTGAATAAGATTTTGGTATGCTACCAAATCTTTATTTTTGAAGTTTCGTAGTAGTTTACGACGAGTATCTACCATCTTGATAAGACCGCGTCGTGAGTGAATATCTTTTTTGTGGACCTTTAGGTGTTCTGTCAATTCCGTAATTCGTCCTGATAGAAGTGCAATTTGCACCTGAGGAGAACCGGTGTCAGAATCGTGCGTTTGTACACCCGCGATAACGTCCTGTTTCTTCTTTGTTGTTAACATAACAAAATAACAATAACATACAGCTATTTTTTTGCAAACACCACGACTTGACCAAAAAAACAATTGACCATCGAAAGAAATAAAAGAATTATATGTAGTAAATAACCATAAATTCATAATTACAACATGAAAAAAATTCACATTCTTATCATTCCAATTGCAATGCTTTTGGTTTCTTTTGTTGGATTCCTTGTTTTATGTCTAGGAAGCGAGTCGCATATTAATTTTGTATACTATATATATGTATCACTCTTTTTTTGGGTGCCGATATCAACCATTGGTTTTGTGCTCAAAAAAATACCCTTACATAGAAGAAAAAATATTTTTTTGCGCATGATAATCAGTAGTACTCCAGGAGTAGCCCTACTACTATTTCCAAACCATACGCTCCTAAAGATTATTGCAGTTGGTGGAATTATCTATTTTACTTACGATGTAAAAAAACAACATCGAGTCTTAGATATTTTACTCAAAAGACCTAGTCACATACTAAACAATGGTCTTCGGTTGAGGAAAATAATGCAGACAAACTGTTCACGAAAAGTACTACGGCAGTGGGCAAAATACTATCACCCACACCCAAAATCTATCAACCAGAAAATATATAGATCAGGGTATCGATGGTGGCACTGCTTTCCTGTAAGCAAAGAACCACTATGGAAAGAATTATTTTTTAAACAAAAAAAAATCTAAACAAGCAGTCGTATATACGACTGCTTTTATTGTAGGGAAAATATTCAATATTAAGATATAATAAAAAGAACATGAAACCACAGGATGCTCTTCAGCAATTTCTTGAATATTTAGAAATCGAAAAAGGACGAAGTCTCAAAACCGTTCGAAACTATCGACAATACATTGGTCGTTTTTTTGAATTTGCAGACATCTCAGATATTGAAAACATTAACGCCGAGCATATTAGACAATTCCGCCTACATCTAAACCGTCAGCCAGGATTAAAATCACCAGGTCAATCCCAGAGCACTCTTAAAAAAAGAACTCAAAATTACTACCTCATTGCGCTGCGTGTTTTTTTAAAATATATGATGAAACAAGGTTTTAATGTTTATAGTCCAGAACATATTGAACTGGCCAAGGTTCCCGAACGTCACATCGACCACCTAGAAATACACGAGCTTCAACGCATGCTCGAGGCGAGTCAAGACCATCCGCGAAACCATGCACTATTGCACATGCTATTTTCTACAGGACTACGTGTCTCAGAGCTTTGCTCTCTCAATAGAGACATCGATCTACATCGCGATGAATTTACCATCCGCGGAAAAGGAGACAAGCTGCGGATCGTGTTTTTAAGCCCTCTTGCAAAGGAAACAACTCGTGCATACCTGAAAAACCGTACTGACATGGATGACGCATTATTCATACAAGAAGGTCCAGGGGTTGTGAAACGAGAAGAGCAAAATGTTTCACTGCGCCTAAGTAGCCGTAGTGTGGAGCGCATAGTGAAACAAATCGCCATAAAGGCAGGTGTCTCAAAAAAGGTTACGCCACATACAATAAGACACTCATTCGCAACTGACCTACTGAGAAACGGTGCTGACATACGTAGCGTCCAAATGCTGCTAGGGCACAGCAACATCGCGACAACACAGATATATACACATATTAGCGACAAAGAATTACACAATGTACACAAACAGTTTCACAATAAAAAATAAGAATGAAACAGAAAAACCTTTAGCAGAAAGGTTTTTCTTTTTGAAAAAATAAATAAGAAAAAAAATAAAGGAACCAAAGACAGTTGTAACCCATAAAAACCCTAAAAGACTGCAAAAATAAGAAAAAATAAAAAGACACACTAACCACAAGAACTTACACCATGAAAGACAATTTATCTGATATAATTG
>CAZQWK010000022.1:0-9298 GCA_964597245.1 uncultured Candidatus Saccharibacteria bacterium
ATGTGGACGAGGATCTGCCCCAAGCCTATCAAGCTGAGATTCTGAAAAACGCATAGTTAAAAATTATTAAATTATAGACTCAAAACGAGTAATTTTGGTTATCTTGGTATGAAAAAAAATCCCGAAGATTTCTTATCCTCAAACCAAAAAAAACCGATTTAAAATAGAAAATACTATATCCCAGCTAAAAGTAAATAAAATCTGCATAAAAAAACAAAAACTCGAGGTTTTTGTTTTTTACAATTAATTACCAGCAACGGTATCTTTTAGAGCTTTTCCAGCTTTAAATTTTGGTACACGCTTTGCAGGAACTGGAACCATTTCACCTGTTCGTGGATTACGGGCAGTTCGCGCATCACGCATAGCACCTTCAAATTTTCCGAAACCTGCAATATCAACCGTTCCACCTTTTGCCATTTCACCTGCAATAGCGTCAAAAATTGATTTAATAACAGAGTCTGATTGGGTTTTAGTTCCTCCGATCATATCGTGAACCATATTTGCTAAATCTTGTTTTTTCATATTTTAGTAACAATAAAATTAGTAGGTAATAGAATAGAAAACTCATTACTGTTCCTCTATATTTTATATTATACAACCCTTTTTAATTAAAAAACAAGTTTTTTATTATTGACTCTGGTTTATTTTTAATTTATGAAAAATAAAAAACAACACATGGCTGTTTTTTACCTACGAACAATCGCAATGTTACCCCTCTGAACCACCTCGTCGACGTCGACCTCTTAGGTCTTGTTTTAGTTCATTAAACTCTGATCGTCGAGCCTGCATGTATTCTTTTGATAGCTCACGAGCTTCTTCTCGAGTGATTTCTCCTGCCTCAACCTGTGCACGTAGCTCTTCTCGTTTTGCCTGCGCTTCAGCTCGTTTTTCAGCAACTGCATCCATACGCTCTTTTAGTAAGGCTGCTTTTTCTGGGTCTGTTTCTAGTAGCGCTTGATATTTTGCTTCGATTTTTTCTGTACGTGACTCAAAAACCTCTTGTTTTTCAGCTCGCACCTCCGCAACAAGAGATTTCCAAGTTTCGCGAGCCTCTTCTCGTGTAATTTCTCCTGCCTCAACCTGGTCTTTTAGATCTTGGTAAGCTTCTCGTAGCCCAGCAATATCTTCTCGAATATGAGACATGCTTTCCGCAAACACAGAAGGGGTAGAAATAATCGCAAGTAGCGCTAATGCAATAATGTATTTTTTCATAAAATAAATTTTAATTTAAATTAAAAATCCAAACCAGCCAATTCTTCTAATTCTGAATCAATCACTTCTTCTTCAGCTGTTAGGTCACCTAATTCTTCGATAGGATCAGAAGATTCTGGTGCAGCCATCTCTTTATCCATAGGTGCCATTTCCTTATCCATAGGTGCACCCATCTCCATTTTAGGCGCCTCAGGGATTTTTACTGAATCAGCCAATTGATCGTGAGAAATTTCTTCTGTTTGTGAGTAATAAAGTGATTGATATACAGCGTACCCTAGTAGCCCAAGTACCGCAGCAATCAAAACAGTTGCAAGTGTTTTGTTCATAATTTTAAATGTTTTCTTATAGTAATAACTTCTTTTTATTTTTACAAAAAAGAATTAATTCAATTATATCACCAACCAAGCCCAAAACAAAAAATAACCCGGGAGGGTTATTTTTTTCGTTTTGTAATAATAGCATCTACAATTCCATATTTTTTTGCATCTTGAGCGTGCATCCAGTAATCACGATCCATATCTGCTTCGATCTTTGTTTTTTTATGGCCAGTGGCATGAACCAACATATCTATTAATCGCTTCTTGGTTTTCATGATCTCCTCAGCCTTGATAACGATATCAGAAGCCTGACCTTCTACACCAGACAAAGGTTGATGAATCATGACGCGACTATTAGGCAGCACAAAACGCTTACCTTTGGCCCCCTGTGACAAGATCATCGCCCCCATTGATGCCGCCATACCAATACATACCGTTGAAACATCAGGCTTAATGAAATTCATGGTATCGATCATTGCCATACCGGCATCGATCACACCTCCTGGTGAATTAATATACAGAGTAATATCCTTTTCGGAATCCTCTTGCTCCAAGTGCAACAACTGTGCGACAACACTATTTGCCAACTCCATGGTTACAGGACCTCCAATGAAAATAATTCTTTCTTTTAATAATCGTGAATAAATATCAAATGCACGCTCGCCGGCATGCGTTTTCTCAATAACTGTCGGAATTAACATATCTTCTAGTATAGAAAAAACAGACAGGACTTCAAGCAAAAAACAGGTTTGCACCTGCTTTTACCCAACAATCTACTCAATATCCTGATCCACCAGGGAATCACTACGATCACTAAACTTATGCAAACTAACTCCACTAAGAACAACCAACACTAGTCCGATAATAATTGACCAACTATACCCCACACACGCATGCAAAATCTTTGTAACCGTTTCACCAATCAGAATTCCTCCGACAGTAAACCCAATAACAGAAAAAAGAGTATGGTGCCCTACAAAAACCTCTTTTAATTCATTATTTATGTGAATATTAAAACGTTGACCTCTTTTTTTACTCATATCAATATTATACCAAAAAAAACACCTAATAGGTGTTATTTTTGTGCATCCAAGAAATTAAATACCTCCTGGTGAGTTAAAATACTCGCAACATACGCTCGGACATTATTTTCATCAATACCTTTCTGGTTTTTATATTGATCCATGATTTTTGCCACTTCTGCTTCGATAGACTCATCAGAAGCCTCAATATTCTCAGTCGCAGCAATATGATTCAACATCAACTGTGTTTGTGCTCGTTTCTTTCCTTGTTCAGACCACTCCTTTCGGTAATCTTCTCGAGTCTTTTCAATTGATTTTAGATAGTCATCAAACGAAGTTCCTGTCATAGCAATATTCCCCTCGAATTCATGCATCATTTTATCGATTTCATATTCAACCATCATATCTGGTACCTCAATATCAGATGATTCAATGATTGATTCAATAATTGCTAGGCGTCGTTTTTCTTCGTTTTTAGCCTCTTTTTCCTTTGAAAGATTTTCTTTCATTTTTGCATTGAAATCATCTACGTTTTCAAATTTTCCAAGCTCTTTTACCCAATCATCAGTAATCTCAGGAAGATCCTCTGCCTTAATATCATTCCAGTTTACAGGCTGATCACCTTCTTGTGCGTTTTTCATCATTTCCTGCTGAGCTCGCATACGACGAATATTATCTACAGCCTCTGTGAATTCTTCATTCGAAACATCTGCAGAAAACTCCTTGTTATTTTCAGTTTTAGCGATTTTTTTATAATCAGCAATAGTGATTTCTGGTAACACAGCAGTTGTTACAGTGAATTCCAAATCTGAACCTTCGGCAATTTTGGTAATCATGATTTGTGGATGTCCGATTGCCTTGATTGATTCCGAGGTCAAAATATCAACATATGATTTACTAATAGCCCGTTGAGACATTTCTTCCCAGACACGCAGGGTACTCAATTCTTTCATTGCTACATCATGCGGAACCTTTCCTTTTCGGAAACCGTCTACCTGAACATTTGCAATAAATTCTTTTTCCACCTCAGCGCGAAAAGATTCAACAGTATCTGCAGGTAAAACCACCTTGATTTCAACCTGTGAATTTTCTAATTTTTTAACTTCTGTTTTCATGTCATCAACTATATCAAAGGCAATTTTGAAGTAAAGAAAACAAATACAACAAAAACAAAAAAATGGTATAATTTCGACATGATTAAAAGATTAGTTATTTTATTTTATCTTTTGTTTACCTGTATCTATCCGGTACATCGTGCGCATGCTTTTGCGGCGGTAGTTAGTGACCCAGGAAACACAGCAACAAACGCAACCACCCTAGGGCAAGTTATCTGGGATGTCGTATCAAAAGAAGTCCTCTTGCCTGCTGTTCAAACGGCAGCATTTGAGGTTATTGACGATATGGCCGCCGAGGCCGTCAACTGGGCAACCGGAGGATTTGATGGGGAACCATCATTTATTAATGATTTTGGAGATTTTCTCAAGGGAACAGAGCACGAGGTACTATCCTCTGTCCTCAGCGAAGCAACAGATGTTGCCCAGGATTACGGGATCGATAGCTTGGTAGGTTCTGACGCCCGAGCAAATTATGAGGCATGGGCATCAGGCGAACTCACCACAGCACGGGCCATTACTGGAATTATTGCGGGATACGGTGCAAATGAACTCAACTACGACCCAATAAATGCAATCCTGAGTGGAGAAAGAAACACCCTAGAGAACGTTGTAGGATCCAACCAGGCCGCAAATGATTTCAAAGATGATATAACCCAGGGAGGAATTCTGGGTCTGATTGCACTAACTACACCAGAAAATACAGACATAGGACTACAATCAGCTGTAATCCAGGCCACCAGAGCCAAATCCCGAGAAGAAGTAGAGCAGGTGACACAAGACCTCAATCTACCAACCCGATTCCTTGGTAAAACCGAATGTTTAGAGGAGGATTCGGCCGGAAACTGTATTCGAGAAAAAACAACAACCCCAGGAGAAATTGTTAACGCCAGACTAACAGAAAGTCTCAACAAAGACACCGTAAAGGCAGCATCGGCAAACAGCCTCATCTCATCTCTTGTACAATCGCTAGGTAATCTCGCCGGAGACCTGGTCGATCGAGGGCTTTCCGAGTTGACCAGCCAGGCGGTCGGTCTATTTTATGGAGACGCAGACCTAAACAGTGCAATCTCTTCGGTAACATCATCTATTGACTACCAATCATCATTTGATGTACTGGGAGTTACAGGTAGCACGAGCAACCTCATCAACACAGGATTAATTCAAAATCAATTAGACACCACTACCGGCACCTCAGGAACACCAGCCGGATTCATCGGTGGACCAGAGGATACCGAAAACGGATGGGAAAATAGTCCGACAATCATCATTAATTTCCAGGAAGACCTAGAAAAAAATCAATCCTACCTGGAAGAAGAGACTGGTTATTACGACGCAATAACCAATACGCTCATCAGCGTCAAGGAAATAGCTATTAGCCTAGACAGATGTCTGCCGGGACCAGATTTTGATTGGGAAAGCCGATATTCTGATGTGTTCTCGAGCACCGACAACACAGCAAACCGCGAAGGTGCTGATGTTCGAGAAGTAAACTCATCCAGCCTCACCAAAATGAGGAGAATGGTAAATGACCCTATGGTAAATATTCCGGGATCAGAGATGATGAGGAACACATTTAGTAGTCTCGTAGAAGAAAACCGCAGACAACGAATACAGACCGAACAAAGAATCATTAGCTCCAACAGCACCCTAAGAAACATAAACGGGATCGTCGCTGAGGTATCTAGTCAATTTGATTCATATATGCAAAACCTAGAAATAGATAACCTGGTACTCTTTGAGTCAGAATGGAACGGAATGGAGGATGTTGAAAAAATAGCCGCTGGATCCATAGCGGCCACAGGTATTGAGACAAGTGCAGGAACGATCTCACCATATCTACAAACCCAAGAAGGAGAAACTATCACATCAGTATTAGAAAACGACCCTGATCGAGTAAAAAATGCTGTCATTTCTATGGCATGGGACATCTGGAGAGATAATACTGACACTGAAACAAAAACACTCCTGCGGTCGAATTACTACAGCCTCCAAAACGATCTGTCTAGCCCTGCACTCATTGCACGAGCGCAATCCAACGCACAAAACATGGAATCCCAGGCTACACTCAGCTCACAGCTACTCATCGACTGTTTGGTACTAAAGGCATATGTATTTGGTGCAGACCCTGAGATCATAGCAGTCACCATCAACCAAACAGATACGACAAATCTAGTATCAACCCTAGCCGCACAACGAAACCTACTTGAACTATCTCCGAGCATAGTACTAGATGAAGGAGCACGAACACAAGTGCGAACCGGTAGAGTAACAGGGTTTACTTTTAATTCTTATTCAGGTCGGGTAAACTACATCGAACCAACGAGCGATCAAATCGTCATAGACATTACAGATATCGAGGGCGGTGAAGAGTTCTACAACACAGACGAAGAGATTATTACGAGCACCAGAAACGTACGCACCAATGACCAGGAAATAAAGGAATTCCTGCAAAATGAATACGAAAAACAAACCGACGATGATCCAAACACAACAAGTATTTTCCTAACGGAACATTTCACGTCGGAACAAGCAATCACAAACAGTATCCTAGGATTCGATCCTGAAATTACAGAAACTGTTCCTGTACAGATCTCTCTCGGTACAGCAAACACAATCCCAGAATACGAAGAAAGAGAGCTTTCTGAAAAACTAGTCTATTTCAATACCTATTACCCAGATATTGAAATGCCGCCAAGTACCATAGGTCAGCAAAACGCAAAGAATGCGACCACCGTATTTCAGATTTTTCAACGAGACAGGGTATATGTAAACTACCAATGGATCGACGATGTACGCTCAACACTATTCTGTAGGAACCCTCAATTTATGGATGTCTCCCGTTACCCACGTGTTTCAGACACCGTCTGCTTGAGAGATTTTGCTGTTGCATTAAATATCCACTACGATGAATTCTTCCCTGGATAAAAACACCCATCAAAAGGTGTTTTTTTTATTTCAAAAAAAAGACTATAATACACATTATGAATATCTCTAAGAAAATAGTAACGATTGCTAGTATTATTGTTTTGTTTTTGGCGCCTTTTCGAATAGAAACACCAGAAATCTACAATGATCAGCCTCTGAATATAGAAACACAAGGATCACTTTCTCACACCAACAGCAATCTCATAACCCTGAACATCACCCACGCTCAGATTGCGCAAAATACAGATTGTGACGGTACATATATTGGATGTGCAGTAGAGAATGCGATCTTATCTTTTTTTGAACTGATTTGGTTTACCACTACGCAGGTTCTAGCAGGGGTTATCTCGATCATGCTCGATGTGATTCTGAAACACTCCATTGATAGTACCAGCTATAGCACAGGTATCATCGAGGCAGGGTGGGCAATACTCCGAGACATGGTAAATGTTGCATTCATTTTTGCACTACTTGTTATTGCATTTGATATGGTATTAGGTCGCAACGACGGAAACGCCAAGGCAAAATTACTCAAGGTAATCCTGGTTGCACTCACCATCAATTTCAGCCTCTTTATGACCTATTTTGTTATTGATGCTAGCAATATTACTGCGCGAATTTTCTACAATAGAATTAATGTAGACAGTAGTAGCGCAATATCAGGGAATTCAGGAGTAGCGGGTAATTCCGAGGCATCACAAGCCCTCAAAGAATTCGTAGACGCATTCGGAGGCGACGTGAAATCACCATCAGTTGCACTACTCAGTAATATTGAACCCCAAAGAATCATCACCAACAGCGGCCAAGGTGGGGCAAATTTCTTTACACGATTCCTGGTAATTTTTGCAGCAGGAGGTATGAATATTATGATTATTGGTATATTCCTGTCGCTCACATTACTATTTTTAGGGCGTACGATAGGGCTCATATTCACTGGGGTGGTTGCCCCACTAGCATTTGCATCACTCATTCTCCCAGACAGCATTAAGAATGCAAAATATGTTGGGTTCTCAAACTGGCTCAGCGGACTGATCAATATGTCATTTATGGCGCCAGTATTCCTATTTTTCCTATTTTTAATTATTACATTCACGAATGATACAGGAGTATTAGCAACCATCACCAAACCAAATTCAGGACAAACCAATGTCATTGCTATTATTCTACAGGTGGCAATACCATTTGCATTTATAGCCGGACTCCTATCAACAGCAAAGGCAATTACAACATCCCTAGCAGGTGAAGTCGGCGGCAAGATTGCAGCGATTGCATCCAAAGCACTCGGGGCAGCCGCAACAGGGGCAGCCGTTGTGGCAACCGGTGGAGCAGCCCTTGGTGCATCAGGACTAGGAGGAGCACTACGAACAGGTGCGGCCTTTGCAGATAAAAAAGACTCCATGGTATATAAATTTGGTAAAAACTTACAAGCCCAGAACTTTAACTTTGGACAAAGTCGTGTTGGTGAATTTATTACACAAAAAACAGGAGTCAGCATGGGTGCAGGTCTAGGAAACATGAGTTATGCTCGAGCCGACACATCAATCAGATCAGGCAGAAACAAGATGCGCGCTTGGGGACTGGGAGACGGGACCTCAGAGGCATCTAAAAAATGGCAAGAAAATGTACAAAATAGCCGAAACGAGCTTGATGCAAAACGCCTCAAAGAAGTTGCTAATACGGCAGCTAGCAAATTAGTATTAACCGACAAAGACAATAAACCGGTAATAGAGAATGGTAAGCAGGTATTGGTAGAGGAGAAAATTAAAAAACTACAAGAAAAACTGGATCTACAAACCACTGCAGAAAAAGCAACAGAGAAAGCAAGTGCAAAAGCAGAGGAAACACGATTACAAAGAGGCATTAATCGAGAAAAACAAGACCTTAAAGATACCAACAAACAAATTTCAGATCTTACAAAATCTATTGCTGGATATGCCGACAAAGAAAATCAGCTTAAACAAAATAAGGATAACATCAGCGCTGAGCTTTCTGATCTGAAAAAATCTATTGGTTCAGCACCACCTACAGCAGAACAAAGTCTACAAATAAATAAACTAACTCGACAAGAAGCACAAGCTACAGCAGCATTTAACAAACACACCACCCCACCAGCAGGATTTAAATCTATGGTTGATAAAATGAAAGCCGATAAGGTAGCTGCTGAAAAAACACGAGATGCACAGGTTGCTGAAATCGAAAAGCTCACCAAAGAAAAATCAGAGGTCAAAGACTCATTTACTGTCGAAGGACAAATTAAACAGCTTAATAAGATTATCGATGGCGCAAAATCAGATGCGCACAGGCAAATGTTTGCTGATGATCAGGCAAAGAGAAACAGAAGACAAAGCTCATCATTTAATAGTCAAAAAACCCGAGAAAAACGAGCAGGTGAACAAGCCCGACAATACGCACAAGGAAATATCAACGTTGAGCCAAGACCAGGACAAAACTCTGATAAAAATAAAAAATAAATATACAAAAATAAAAAACCAATCTCGGGTTTTTTATTTTTGTAGTATAATAACTACTAATTATGCAACTCTCAAATACTGAAATCCAAAAAGCTATCGCCAATTTACCAGAAAATGTGAAACAAGCTGTCACAGAATTCAATTGGACAGAAGAGGTAATGTCCATTGGTCGCGAGCACCATATGCAAATTGATGATATTGAAATTTTCCGACAACAAACGATGTTGGTGATCTTG
>CAZQWK010000023.1:0-9266 GCA_964597245.1 uncultured Candidatus Saccharibacteria bacterium
CATAAAATGCATTCACAACATTTGGATCAGAACAACTGCGACCTGAATAATACTTGCAAGCAGCATCTTTTTCAGCTGCATATGTCTGAGCCGTTGCCCCTAGATCAGAGACATAGATGGCTGTGGCATAGATAGCGTGGCGAGCATTCCAAGGATCAGCAGAGCTACCCACGGCACGTGAGATACGCGACTCGTAGCTCTGCCAAGTAGCTGGAATAAACTGGGAAGGTCCCATTGCCCCACCCCAACCGTAATACGAACCATTTCTCTTGATAGGGCACGACAGAGGTGTCCCAACTAGGGGGCGTCCTAGTTTTGCCATTAGTGATTTATAGATAGTTTGATCATCTCGCCAAGAATTATCATTAGGTCCCGGCATAATGTCACTCCAAATCGGCTCACTGGTATTCCGGTTACAGGTACCAACATTCGAACCAAGATTCGATTCTTGCTTTAGGATAGCTAAAATAAATTCCGGGCGAACACCGGTCACTGAACCTGCCTCCTTGGCGTATTCATACGCTTGTCCGAAGGCAATTCCACCCCCAGCAAGATCTCGTAGTTCAAATAACTTATTTCGAATTTTCTGAGCTTCAATTTCACGCACCTTCTTTAGTTGCTCTAGTGATGCCTCTTTTTCCTGACTAACCTCTAATGCCTGGTTTCTCTCTACCTTTTGAGATTCGATCTTTTTCTGTTCCACCTGAAGTGAGTATTTGGCTGCGTCCTCATCTTGTCGTTTTAACTCCAGAGAAGTCTTTTCTCCATAGATATCAACCTTTAACTCTTCGATTAAATTAAATGAATCAGAAAGTGAGCTTTGAACATAGGAAAAATCTGGTGCATCTTGGTAAAACTGAGATAATCCCGTACTAGCCAACAGAAACTCAAGTAGCGTAGCATCACCTAACTCATAACGTTTACGTAATATTTTTTCCAAAGACTCTTTTTCCCGACGAAGACGATCATTTAAGCTTTCTAAATTCTCCTCTTTATCAAGAATCTCTCTTTTAATATTAGTAATAAGGTTATTTTTACGCTGAATTTCCGATGCTGTCTGCTGAATTTCTCCATTTAGGTGGTTAATTTCATTGCTCAGTTCTCGCTGATTAACATCCTCATCTAAGATATTCACCTCGATGATTTTAATTTCACTAGCGATATCCTCTAGGCGCTTGCGACACTGAGCTTCATTATTCTGCTGATTACACTCTTCTGGATTAACCTGGGCCAAAGTATACTGCTGTGACCTGCCAGTAAAAAACAAGACTAGTAGTAAAATTATTACTCTATAATATTTATTCATAAAAATATTATAACAAAAAAAGAATAAAAAAAGGAATAAAAAAACATGCAACGCATGTTTTTTCATCTATAAAATATAAATTATTTCTGTACCAAGAAATCAATGTGCAAGATGTCACCAGACACAACATGAACCTGCATATCCTTCATGATTACAGTATATGCTGTACCTTCTACATCAAGAGTAAATGATTCAGTATCACGAACTGTTCGCCAGATTGAACGAACTTCGTTTTCTTTTACTGAAACTGTAATATTTTCAATATCATTCCCGTACACAATTGCAGGAACAAGACCTTCTGATCGCAGAAATTTAGTACTTGATGCTGCATCACGTTTTGTTGCTTCTAGTGTTTTCATATGATCCGCATTATAGAGATATCCCGGCAAATTGCAAGATATCTCTGAAACAATTGAAATTATAAACAGATTATCGAATCTCGGAACCAATAGCCAATAGAGATTCTGTAATTACAGACATATCACGAGCAACATCCTCGTCGGTTAAGGTTCGCTCGTTTGACTGGAAAATAAGAGAAAAAGCATATGAGATTCTTCCCTCTTTTTCAAACTGATCAAATAGATGCGCCTTCTTCAAAAACTCAGAATGAGAGCCTTTTATAACCCCTAGCACTTCGTCCGGAGTCAGATCACCTGAAACCCAAAAAGATATATCTCGAGTAACATATGGATACACAGAAACAGAATGATAACGATCAGAGCCTAAATAGCTATTTAATGCCAATACATCAGCATATGATTCCAGGTTCTGCCCACTATCTAATTCAGAAATATCAAAACTACACACACCGCCATCAAGAGAAAATGATATATCTACAGAAAATACGCTATTTATTTTTTGAATTAAATCATGTATCTGATCTTCACTAGATCCGTATTTCTTACGAGCTGCTTTGCTCATAGCCTGAACAGCAAAGGTACATAGTCGCCTCTCTCCTGTTTTTGTATACACCGTCCCGATCTCAAACATACGAATACAGTCAGAACCAAAGTAGTCTGCGAAACGGCTATTTTTTTCCAACGCAAAAGCTATTTGTTTTGCTAGTGTTTTACGCAACGCCTTCTTGTCACTAGCTATAGGATTCAACACCTCGACATCCCCTTTTTTTACAAAAGTATATGTTTTTAACTCAGAATACCCTGAATCAATAAAAATATTTTTCAGATAATTCTCAATGTAAAATAAATTATTTACTTGGGCTGGAAACACGATATCAGAAACGCTTTTTGTTGGAATATTATGATATCCATAAATTCGACCAATTTCCTCTACAACATCTTCAGCAATAGTAATATCAGATCGATTAAACGGAATATGCACCTCAAACACCTCATCGACGAGAGAGTTCTGATAATCCAATTGTTCAAATATTTGCTGAATCTCAAGAGTCTTTAGATCACAGCCTAGTAATTGATTTACATGTTGCAATGAAACCGAAACCGTTCGCTGTTTCTCTGGTGCAGGATACACGTCAGCAACCGGCCCTAGCACCTCTTTTTGCCGACCTAAGTCGGTCACCAACCGAGATACCGACTCCATTGCAAACGGTGCAATTTCAGAACTAATACCATTTTCAAAACGCTTAGATGAGTCAGTCAATATCTTTACGCGACGCGATGTTGTACGAGTCGATAGTGGTTGAAAATTAGCCACCTCTAAGATAATATTTTTTGTATCTGCGGTAACCTCTGCGCGCACACCACCTTTTACACCAGCCAATGCCAGAACCCCCTCTTCGTCAGCAATAACAAGATCTGTTTCTATTAGCTCTAATTCCTCCCCTGTCAGGGTTTGCATCTGCTCTCCTGGTTGCGCATTACGCACAATAATTCCTCCTGAAACCTTGTCGGCATCAAATGTATGCATAGGGTTTCCCGTATCAAACATGACAAAATTAGTTGCATCAACGATTGAGTTAATTGGTCGCTGCCCAATAGCCGTCAGACGGTCCTGAAGCCACTTTGGGGAATCAATCACCTCCACATTTTTAATTACACGGGCCATATACCGATAGCACTGACCAGGATTATCGATAGATACAGGAATTATAGTATCATCTTGTGAAACCAAATCATGATAATGATATCGGTCAGAAGATAAAACCTCGTAGTCAGTCAGTGCAGCATATTCACGAGCAATCCCTGAATGAGACAAACAATCATGTGCTCGGTTTGGTAGTACGTCAATATCAATCACCCAATCATCAATTTCTGGTTTTTCTTCAACCCCCTCAATCTCAAAGGAATGCAGCATTAATGTATCTGCAATTTTTTCTGCTGAAGGTAATTCTTTTTCAAAGTAGCTCTGTAGCCAATTTCGTGAAATCAACATATTACTTTATTTCATCATTATCTGAATAAATTGCATCATGTAGGCGCAGGTCCCCTTGATACATTAATCGAATATCTTCGATACCATATTTCATCATGGTTAAGCGATCAATACCAACACCGAATGCAAACCCTGAATATTTCTCAGGATCGATACCAACATTCCGCAAAACATTTGGATGCACCATCCCGGCACCCAACACCTCCATCCAAGTATCACCGAATTTTAAATCAATCTCTACTCCAGGCTCAACAAACGGAAAATACCCAGGGCGAAAACGAAATTCAATAGGTCGACCATAAAATTCTCGCAAAAATACCTCAAGAGTTCCTTTTAGGTGAGCCAAGGAAATATTTTCCCCTACAACAAAACCTTCGAATTGATAAAATTGAGTCTCGTGAGTTTTATCAGTTGCCTCTTGGCGAAAGACTTCTCCGGGGGCAATAATTTTTAAAGGCATCTCTCTCCCTTCTTTGATAAAATTCTCCATATACCGAACCTGCACAGCTGATGTGTGTGTCCTTAATAGAGAATCTTTATCTCCGCGAATAAAAAATGTATCCTGCATATCTCGTGCTGGATGATCTTTGGGTACATTTAAGCCGTCAAAATTATGCCACTGATCTTCGATGTGCGGACCAGATGCTACCTCGAATCCCATATCAACAAAAATCTGCGTCAAAGTACGCAAGGTTTGTGAGAGTGGATGTAGTTTACCTTTTTCTTTCATGGTATGAGTGTACCCGAAAAGATATGTTTGTTAAATACGTTGACGTAATATTTTATATATACCATTATTAATAAAAATATTTGTAAAGTTGTATTTGTACACATAAACAATCCATCAACTAAAAAAAATTCATGAGCAATACGGACGACAATAAAAAAAGACCTATTCATTAGGTCTTTTTATAAAAGCTCTTTAAATAATTCAGTAAGGATTTTTGGATTTCCAGCCCCTTTTGTTTCTTTCATACCCATTCCTACAAAAAATTTCATCAATGTTTCTTTTCCGTCTCGGTAATCAGCGACCTGGTTTGGATTTGCTGCAATAATCGATTCTACCACTGATCGCAAGGCATCAATATCGTTCTCTTGAATTAACCCCTTCTCCTCAGCAAGAGCTCTTGGGGACCCACCAAACTCAATCATGTGAGCCAAAATATCTTTTGCTCCACGCGAATTTAGATCACCTGAATCCACCATCATAACCAACTCGGCAAAAGATTCTGATGATAATGTATTCCAAACATCAATACCCTTGTCTCTTAATTCATCCGATTTCAAAATACCAACAATATCAGAGGTAATGTAATTTGATGCTATTTTCACCTGATTAATATTCATTTTGGACACTGCCGATTCAAAAAATCGTGCCATATCGATATTGTAAATATATGATTCAATATCCTCAGATTTAATACCATAATCATTTACATAACGCATGCGCTTTTCTGCAGCCAGTTCCGGTAGCGATGATTTTATCTGATCTAAATCAAACAATTCATGTAGATAGAGTTTTGGTAAATCTGGTTCCGGAAAATATCGATAATCTTTTGCGTTTTCTTTTGATCTTTGAGAAAAAGTAATTTCCTTTTGATCATCCCAACCTCGCGTTTCCTGGATAATTTCTTCACCTGACTCTAGGGCTGCGATCTGTCGATTAATTTCAAATTCAGTCGCCTTTCCAGCTGCGGAAATTGAACCGATATTTTTTACCTCTACCTTGGTCCCCAATTCATCCGTTTTTGAGACAGACAGATTAACTTCAACACGCATTTCACCCTTCTCAATATTTGCATCTCCAGCACCTAAATATCGCAATAGCAACTGTAATTCCCGCGCGAACAACATAACATCTTCAGCACTATGCAGCACAGGTTCTGTTACCAGTTCCATCAACGGGGCTCCGGCCCGATTATAATCAACCAAAGAATGATCATCAAAATGCTTAGAGGTGGCCGTATCCTCCTCTAGATGAATACGTGTAAGATCAAAACCAGCAAGGCTTCCACCTGAGACAATCGGATACTTATATTGTGAGATTTGGTACCCCTTTGGGATATCTGGATAGAAATAATTCTTACGATCAAATTCAGTAAAATTTGCAATCTCACCACCCACAGCAAGACCGATGCGCACCATATGCTCAACAGCTTTTTTATTAATAGTTGGCAGAGTTCCCGGATGAGCCAGGTCAATAGGAGAGATATTCTGATTTACACCAGCATCATGTGGTCTATTCAAAGAAGGAGAAAACATCTTTGTTTTTGTTTTTAAGTGTGCATGGATTTCTAACCCAATAGTAGCTTTGTAGCCCTTCATATCAATATTCATAATACCCATGATAATCGATGATTCTGAAAAAACAAATTTTACATAAATAAATATAGATGATATAAATTACCTAAAATATAAATACTTACAAAAAATGAATAAGGCGTACGAAAAAATTTCAGGAAAATCTAAGGACAAAAACAGAGGGTTATTTTTAATAATCCCAAAAAACTGGAGACGTCAGAAAAAATTCAGAATGTTGATCTATAAAATAGATCAAGAAATGATTTCCATAAATGAGCACAAAGACTGCATTTATTGGATTGACACCTCAATGACCAGACTCAAAAAAATAATGAAAATCCTAGAAATTAACCCTCAGGGACACCAATCAAACCAGGAGTATGAATACACTTCTGTAACCCCTGAAAACTTCAAGGGGATCCTTAAAAAACAACGAGAAAAACCAATAAGAAATAATCGTGTTTTTTCTCAAAAAATCAAAAAGAGTTTGGAAAATTTTTCATACTCAGAGTAAAAACAAAAGCCGCATACATGCGGCTTTTTTAAAATTTTACAGTAATTAGACCACTGCCTCATCTCCGTTTTCACGATTTTGCAAATAGTGAATTAATACATTCTGAAAGGCACGTATACTCTCGTCATCATAGGCAGTCATAGTGTAGACATGCTGATGACCTACTTTTTCCTTGAATCTTTTTACAAGCGAATCAACCTCTTCTGAGGACAAGTAGTCGTTTTTTGACAACAAGACTATTTCTTGTTTTTCCCCCAACGACCTATCATAGGCTTCTAGCTCATTGCGAATAGTATCATAATCTGCTTCTGGATTCTCGCTATCACAGCCAACCAAATGAATGATTCCCTGGGTACGCTTAATATGTTTTAGGAATTTATACCCTAGACCTCTCCCTTGTGATGCCCCCTCAATGATTCCCGGAATATCAGCCAACACATAACCATGCATTGCACCAAGATGCGGATCAAGAGTGGTAAAATGATATGCCGCTACTTTTGACTTGGCATTAGTAAGTGCATTTAACAATGTCGATTTTCCAGCACTCGGCAAACCAACAAACCCAAGATCAGCAAATAATTGCATCTCAACAAAAAAATCTGCCTCGCCGCCATCAGTACCAGGGGTCCACTCCATAGGTGTCGTGTTAGTTGATGATTTAAAATGTTCGTTTCCTAGACCACCCCGTCCACCGGTAAGAATTTGGATTTTTTGACCAACCTCTTGTAGCTCAAAACACTCACCTGTCTCCAGATTTTTTAAAATAGTCCCCCGTGGAAACTTCAAAGTAAGAGATTCTCCATTTGCTCCTTCGCAACCATTATTTCCACCGGTTTCACCATGCTGTGCGGCGAAATTTTTCTTGTGTAAATAGTAATCTAGGTACCCTAAATCAGAAACTGCCTCAGCAAAAACATGACCTCCATGACCTCCATTACCTCCACCTGGTCCTGCTTTTGGTCGATATTTTTCGTGTCGCCAGCGGACAACACCGTCACCACCATTTCCAGCTGCAATATGTATTGTTACCTCATCAATTAATGCCATATCATCAGTCTAGGCATTTGATCTTATTTTGCAAGGAAAAGAAAAACTCTCCCTGTGTAGGAAAGTTTTTCTTTTAAGCCTCTAGTGCTTTTTTCGCCAGTAAATGAGCCCCTTCGCGAGAGCGAGCAACTGCCATAAAACATGCATTATGGCAAAACAATGCATCCTGAACACCTGTAATTGACGCCAACTCTTCACCTCGCTTACCAGACCACAGCTGAGGAAGTGATTTTCTATTTTCAAACGAACAAGGGCTCTTGCGCATCGCCAACACCTTCCAGTTTGTATTGCTGCGACTCACGATATACAACACCTCCTTATATTTATCTAAAACCTGAATGAGCGCACCTATACTTACATGATACGGGATCTCAATAATCTCCTTGTTTTCCGCTAAATCGTAGATTTGCTGGATTTTTTCAATCATTTCAGATCGATGTTCGGTTCGCTCGATTTCTCGCGAAATGACACCCTTCATAACATTAACCAAATGAATGAAATTATCTAATTGCATTTTTGTATCACCCGCTTCTTTCCAGGTATTCTGATACGCACCAATAATTCCGTAGATACCATAATCACACAAACCAACATCGGTAGGCTCACTAATACTAATACCATTATCTATTGCATCAATAGGCTGCACCAAACGGCGATCAACTTCTGCAGCTATCTCTTCCGTCGGAGACAACAGTTTTCCATATTTATCCCAAACCAAACCAAACGCAGCGTAAGGTATCCCATTAGATCGAGCCCCTGCTCCACCCTGCTGATGGTGGTCAAAACAATCTTTTGCAGGATCATTTTCTCCACCGACATCAACAACACAGTCGGCGCTCTCAATAACTGACTCATCGCGAGAACGAATAATTTTATAAGGCTGCTTCTGCTGATCAAAATACAGACCTAAAACAGCACAAGCAAAAATATCATCAGCATGAAAGGATCCATTATGAGTACAGATGATTTTTTTCTTTTTTAAAAAACTAAACATATATTTAGTATATCGACTTATAGAGATTCTAGCAAAAAAGAAGTCATTAAGACCTCTTCCTTAATTTAAGTTGTTAACTTTTCCAGTATCCAGTTTGCAACAGTAAGAGCAAGCGCACCCCAAAATGCCGCAATGAATGTTGCTACAGAAAATCCTGCAATAATAGAGGCGACAAACCAAAACAATAATACATTTACCAGCAACCCAAACAAACCAAGCGTGAGAATATTCAACGGCAAGGTGATCACCCGAATAATTGGCTTGATAGCAAAATTAATAACCGCAAACAAAACAGCGGCAATAATAGCCGATCTATGGTCTAGGACACTAATCCCGGAAATCACCTCAGGTAAAACATAGTAAACAACCAAAGAAAGACCAATGATTTGTAAAATAAACTTTTTCATATATTGAATATTCTCACATGATGTAACATTTTGCAAAAGAAAAACCTGGGATTACCCAAGTAGTTCATCAACAACTGTTTTTACATCGTTTCCATCAGCTTTTCCTTTTAGTTCCCCCATTAATGATCCCATTAATTGACCTTTGTTTGCTGCATCCCCTAGCTCAGCGATTTTAGCTGATACAATTTCTCGGATTGCATCAACCGACATCATTTCTGGTAGGAATTGTTGGATTAATTCCAGTTCTGCTTTTTCATCAGCTGCTAGTTCTTCACGTCCCGCATCAACGAACTGCGAAATTGCGTCTTTACGTTTTTTTGATTCTTTGGTTAAAACATCTAATGC
>CAZQWK010000024.1:0-8993 GCA_964597245.1 uncultured Candidatus Saccharibacteria bacterium
CCGTAATGATTACCTGCATCCATTTTCTCCGTATTCTTTTGGTGGACTTAGAAGAGGTGATTTTCTTGAATTATATAATTCGTCAGATCAATCCAATCCTGCACCTAATTTACTCCTGCAAAAGAGGTTGGGTAAGGAGTGGGGCAATAGGGCAAAATTTACTTATCAAAATTTTCTATCGCCATGGAGAATTAATCACAATTATAGATAAAACTAGCACAAGGCTAGTTTTTTCTTTTTAAAAATAATACATGTTCAATGTGTGGTGTTTTAGGAAAAAGGTTGTATCCCTGCGCCCATTTAATATCATAGAATTCTTGTAATTGATAATAGTCATCGGCCTGAGTTTCTGGGTTGCATGAGATATATAAAATATATTCAGGTTGAACTTTTGAGATTCGTTCGGTAGATTTTTTTGTTAGTCCGCTGCGTGCAGGATCGACTACCAATATTTGTTTTGGCTGTATGAAATCTAATGCTTCGTCGACATTCGCCTCGGTAAAACTAAAATTTTCAATATTATTATTTCGCTTGTTTTTGTGGGCGTATTTTTTTGCCAGAGGACTTTGTTCTACGCCGTGGACTGTTGCAACCAGGTCTGCAAATTCTAACCCAATAATTCCAATCCCAGCAAAGAAATCTATCAGATCGTATTTTTCTCTGTCCGGGATACCAGAAATAATATTTCTACAATCTGATAATAATTTTGAAAATGCCTCTGGATAGATTTGAAAAAACTGTGACGGGTGATAGGTGTATACCCCAGGGCACCCTCTCTCAGCTGGCGCTGATTCACCTTGTTCTTTTCCCAAGATTGATTCTGTTAATTCAATGTTACCAACGGCATAAAAATCCTTGGTTGTTGTTGCTGATCGGGTTCCTGATTCTGAATGAGAAACCAGAATACCATCCAGGCCTGGGTTTTGTTTAAGAAAATTTTCTAGGTCGGTTTTTTTCCAGGATAATTTTTTCCTATTCGTTTCTTTTACTAAAATATGTGCAACTACAGTGTCGGTGGAATATGAATACCTAAGGGTTAGATATTTTAGGTCAAGAAGCGGAACCTGTTTCTGATTAAAGAAATGAAGAAATTGTTTACCGATTTTATTAATCTTTTCATGGACCAAAATATTTTCCTTTTGAGGGATTTTCCCACTGCGCTCTATACCACGTGTAAATAGTGCAAAGGCCAGTTTTCCGTCTTTGTCCTGCGTGAATGCATAGGCTGCTTTGTTGCGATAATGATCTCGGCGACCAGAATTCCCGATAAAATTCTGTGTTCCTGGGTGTATTCCACGATCTTTGAAAATAGCGCCTACAATGTTTGCCTTTGCTGTGTTTTCGTATGCCGGATCAATATGTTGCCATGGTGCATTTGGGTCAAAATATGGAGATGATTCAGGGGTAATCAGACGATGCTCAGAAGGGGTCACAATCTCCAGAAGTTCAGCATAGGAAATATTTTCTGCTTGTTTGTATCTTTTTGCAACAACAATATCTCCTGGGATTGAGCCCAGAATGTGCCATCCATTTTCTGCAATCCCGTGACCCGCAGGGGAGAGTGATGTAATTGTAACTGTTTGTTTATGCATATATGTAATGTACCTGTTTTGGGATAATAAAAAAGCCTATCGTTGAGATTGTATTTACTATACTTGCTAGAATATTTTATTGTGTTATTTTTTAAGAAGAGAATTTGTTTAACTTAATACCTTTTCATTTATGGCGCATTCTTCTGTATACCACAAAACTCTTATTTCAAACAATAGAAATATGAACATAGTACTTATCTTGTGTTTACCTATTGTTGCTATACTTTCGTATTTTCGATTTGCTGGCGACGATATTGATCCCGATATGGTATTTTCCTATCCACGACTTATGTTCCTATTCTGCGGAGTTATATTAACAGCAATTGCATTGAAGTTTGAGATACGAAAAAAACTAAAGAGATAGTACGTATTATACCTCTTGCTTAAGATCACTTATATATGTGGTCTTTTCTTTTTTTCTTTTTTGAAAAAATCCATCAATCCTGTACTATAAATTACATGAATACAAATGATTACAATCCATCAGAAATTGAAAAAAAATGGCAGCAACACTGGGAAGAAAATAAAATCTATCAGGTTGAAAATAACATAGAAGGAAAAGAAAATTTTTACGCATTATCTGAATTTGCTTATCCGTCTGGGAATTTGCATGTGGGGCATTGGTATGCCTTTGCGGTACCAGATATTTATGCTCGGTATAAACGTATGTCGGGATACAATGTATTGTATCCAATGGGATTTGATTCATTTGGTTTGCCGGCTGAAAACGCGGCGATTAAGCGCGGATTAGATCCACGAAAATGGACCTACGAAAATATGGACTATATGAAAAATCAATTGCGCTCTATGGGGGCGAGTTTTGATTGGTCACGAACATTGGCGACATCTGATCCTGAATATTACAAATGGACCCAATGGATGTTTACTGAATTTTTCAAAAATGATTTGGTGTACCGAGATATGACAAAGGTGAATTGGGATCCAGTAGATAAAACCATTCTAGCAAACGAACAGGTGATCGATGGAAAATCAGAACGATCAGGTGCTGAAGTTGTCCAAAAAGACATGGCTCAATGGATGTTGAAAATTACTGAATTTGCAGATGATTTGGTTGATGATTTAGAAGGCTTGGACTGGGATCATTCAATCAAACAGGCACAACGGGAGTGGATTGGTCGCAAAGAAGGCTCATTGATTTCATTTGTCTTGAGTACTAATGAGCAGTTACAGGTGTTTACAACCCGTGCTGATACGCTGTATGGGGCAACGTATGTCGTCTTGGCACCAGAACACGATATGGTCCAGAATCTGAAACCACAGATTGCGAATTGGGATGAGGTTGAAGGGTATCTACAACAGGTCGAGAAAAAATCAGACCTGGATCGACAGCAATCAAAAGAGAAAACAGGGGTGCAATTACGAGGAGTTACTGCAAAAAACCCAGCGACAGGTGAACAAATTCCTGTATGGATTGCAGATTATGTATTGGCGCATTTTGGTACTGGAGCCGTGATGGCTGTCCCAGCGCACGACGAACGCGATTGTGAATTCGCACTGAAATACGGTCTACCATTTAAATTTGTGGTATTGCCGTCAGCTGGCGAAGCAGGTAATTCACGGCCACTGGTAACCAGCGGTGAAAATGCTTTTATTGTATCAGCCGGTGTGACCGAGGAAAAAGGCAGCCAAGCACAAATAAATGCAGAATGGAATGCAATGTATGATCTACTGGCATCAGTGCATGATGACGGCGGGGTATTGCCAGCAGGGAAACGATTTTGTTGTACATTCGAAGGTAAATTAATTAATTCACCGGCAGCAAATGCAAAACCTTCGGCAGAGGCACGAAATATTATTACTGAATCAGTAGAGGGAGAAATTACCAAAACGTATCGATTGCGTGATTGGGGTATTTCTCGACAGCGGTATTGGGGTTGTCCAATTCCGGTTGTATATGATCCGGATGGAAACCCGCACCCGGTACCACAAGAGCATTTACCATGGACCCTACCTGATGATGTGGATTTTACCCCTGATGGAACAGCGCCGCTGGCTCGATCAGAGGAATTGAAAAAACGTACTGAGGAAATTTTCGGCGCAGGATGGACTCCAGAGGTCGACACCATGGATACGTTCGTAGATTCATCTTGGTATTTCTATCGATATTTGGATACACAAAATGGCAATGAGTTTGCATCTGCTGATGCATTGCAGTCATGGATGCCAGTTGATATGTATTTTGGTGGTGCAGAGCATACTACCATGCACCTGTTGTATTCACGATTCTGGGTAAAGGCGTTGCATAAATTAGGTTTGGTTCCGGCAAATGAGCCATACAAGGGTCGGCAAAATCGTGGATTGATCCTAGGTACTGACGGATTAAAAATGTCCAAATCAAAAGGGAACGTTATTGATCCAGACGAAGTTGTTTCGTATGTGGGAGCCGACACTGTACGAATGTATTTATCATTCATCGGTCCATTTAATGAACCAGGGAATTACCCATGGGATCCAAATGGGGTTGTTGGAGTACGACGGTTTCTGGATCGCGTATGGCGATTACAATCAAAAATTGCTGATACAACCTCAGAAGAGATTACCTCTGAGCTACATCAGACAATTAAAAAAGTTTCAGCTGATATTGATCGATTAAAATTAAACACAGCTATTTCAGCAATGATGACGTTTGTGAACAAGGCTGAAAAATCAAATGGATTAACGCAATCAGATTATGATATTCTATTGCAATTACTGGCACCATTTGCTCCACATATGTGTGAGGAGTTATGGATGAAAAATCACGATACATCTATTCATGTTTCAGAATTCCCGCGCGCAGATGAATCAAAAATTGCATCACTAATGAAGGCGCTGCCGATTCAAATTAATGGAAAGGTACGTGGTCAGATTGTGGTTGACGCAGGCGAATCAAATGAGGAGTTACAAAAACGAATTCTAGAAATTTCAGAAATTAAAAAATGGATAGATGGAAAAGAGATCAAGAAATTCATTCACGTTCCAGGTAAAATTATTAATGTCGTTGTTTAGATATTGATTATTTTTAGATAACAGAATATAATTCAGTAGAAATTTTTTATTCTTCATTTGTAGTTTTAGATTAATTAACTATTCTAACTCACATTCTTCTTGTTGAGAGTGTGAGTTTTTTCTATGGTATATTTTTAATTTTATTGTATGATATTCGTATATGAAAAAACACATTCCATTTTTACTAGCTTTATTTGTGCTTATTGCTGTTGCTGCTCATGCACTTTGGCTAAGTGGTGGTAACGAAAAAAAACATCACCATAATCATGGTCACCATCATGACCACGACCATACATCAACCAAAGACAGCGAATTTGAATTAACAGAAGGAGTATTTGATCTCTCTCAGGTAGAGGAAGCCGAGTATCTGGCTGCCCCTCAGTCATTTTCAAATGCCGTCTCGAATGCAGAAAAAGAACCAGAACCTATTTTTGTAGGGTCGGCGTCTTATTCAAAAAATCAATTACATACTTTCAGTGAACCCTTATCTGTTGGTTTCTATTATTTAGGAGGCTTGGAAGAGGGGGATATTGAAAAGTGCGCAATCAGTGACCAGGATGTAGACCGTGATAGTTATTATCCTGAATACAACGAAGATAACTTCCGCCTTACTTCAATTGATTTTGTTGGGAGCAATGTTTTCGTTTATGTTGATGCAGATGAGTTTCCAGAAGGTATCTGCGCAACTATTTTTCAAAAGGTTAAAAATACAGCGCGATCCATCGAATCTGTTTATATTATAATCGAATAAGGAACCCAAAAAAACCAGAATATATTCTGGTTTTTTTGATTTAACGTTTTGATCGTGTACACTATGATTCAGTAATGGAGCGATTAATGCGATTATTTAATAAAGAATTTTCCAAAATTTCAGAGGCCGCAATGGTGCTGGCTTTTTTCACGCTCCTCTCGCAATTTCTTGGAATTTTTCGTGACCGTTTCCTAGCTGGAAGTATTGGGGCTGGACAAGCCCTGGATATGTATTATGCAGCATTTCGAATTCCTGATTTATTGTTTACATTAGGTGCTTCGCTGGTTTCGGTTTCGATTCTAATGCCTTTTTTCAAAACAGAGCTGTCAAAATCAGAGGACAATGGGCGTAATTTTTTGAATACGATCTTTACAAGCTTTTTCTTGTTTATCGTTATTGTATCCATACTTACTGCAATTTTCATGCCACAATTTATTCATTATTTCTTTCCTGGGTTTACTGAGTTTGAAATTGGTCGCGTGGTGATGTTGTCTCGAATTATGTTGTTGTCTCCAATTCTGTTAGGGATTTCTAACTTGTTTGCAACAATTACTCAATCATTCAAAAAATTCTTTGTCTATGCGATTGCACCGGTTTTTTATAATTTTGGAATTATTGTAGGTATTGTAGTTCTTTTTCCAATCTTCGATGTGCGCGGTTTGGCCTATGGTGTTGTCCTTGGTGCCTTGCTACACATGCTGATTCAGCTTCCGGTTGTTGTTCGTCAGGGTATGCTACCGAAATTTACCCGTATTTTGGATTGGGGATTTATTCGTGAGGTTATCAAGCATTCTCTTCCACGTACTATCACATTATCAATGTCGAAAATTGTATTTTTGTTTTTTGTATCAATTGCATCAACAGTCGCTACCGGGACAATTTCTATTTTTAATCTATCGTATAATCTGCAGTCCGTCCCACTGGCTATTATAGGTGTTTCGTATTCTGTCGCGGCATTCCCTGTGTTGGTAGATTTTTTCAATAATAACAATCATCAGGAGTTCATGAGTCATGTTATGGGTCCAATTCGTCAAATTACATTCTGGTCATTGCCTGTCATTTCATTATTTATTGTTTTGCGTGCACAGATTGTTCGTGTGATTCTAGGGACAGGGAATTTTGATTGGTCTGACACGCGATTAACGGCAGCATCATTGGCATTATTTATTATTTCGGTTGTAGCACAAAGTATTATTTTGTTATTAGTGCGTGCCTATTATGCATCTGGTAAAACATGGCGGCCGCTATGGATTACCATTGGGTCATCTGCAATTACGGTAGTTTGTGCCTACGTATTCCTACATTTTTATTCTGCGGTACCTGGAATTCAATCACTTTTTGAATCATTATTACGTATCGAAGATGTCCCAGGTTCCAGTGTTATTATGCTTTCTTTGGCATATTCTGTAGGTATGTTTATTAATCTGGCAGTGCTATGGCAGGTATTTAAAAAAGATTTCCCATTTTATGAAGGGGGTTATGGTGTACAGAAATCACTTATTCAGTCCGCAATTGCATCATTACTAATCGGTGTAGCAAGTTATATTGGGTTACAGGTATTTAATCCATATTTTAGTCAGGATACCGTTTGGGGAGTATTGGGCCATGGGCTATCGTCTGGGGTTATAGGAATCATTATCGGTATCGGATTTTTACGCATTATTAAAAATGAAGAGATTCAAGTATTTATCAATGTGATTACAAAAAAAATAAAAGACATCAAAACAAAACACTTTGCATAGAGGTGTTTTTTGTTACGATATATGGTATGAAAAAATGGTCTAAAATATTTACATTGCTATGGCATGAGGTTAAACCATCCTGGGGATATGCACTGACAACATTTCTGTTTTTTGGATTGATGGTGGTGTTAGGGGATGGCGTTGTGCCAATCCTGATGAAAAACGTTACTGATCAATTGGTTGGTAATGAATTTAATGTAGCTATTAAAACAATTTGGGTCCTGTTGGGGGTATTCGTTGTTCAGCGTGCTGCACTGATTACATCAATGCAGTTATTGGTAAAATTAGAGACAGATACTGCGCGTAGATTGGACACTAAAAGTATGAAATCGTTTACGGAAAAATCATTTCATTTTTACGTGGATGAATTTACAGGATCTTTGGTTGATAAGGTTCGTCGGCTAGGTGAGAATATGATTAATATTGTTGATATTGGTTTATTTAGTATTTTTATGACTCTTGTATCACTTTCTACTGTTTTATATCTTTTATTTAGAGAGAGTATATTGATCGGAATACTATTTATTTTTTTCGGTGTAATATATAGCATTCTCGTTCGTTGGATGATGAAACGATTAGCTCCGCAGTATAAAAAACGTTCAAAGGAGAAGTCAAAACTAGAAGGGTACATTGCAGATAGTATTGGAAATATTCAATCAGCATTATATTTTGGCCGACAAGAAAAAGAATACCAAGACTTTCTTCCTGTTAATGAATCTTTTCTAATGGCTCGAGCAAATGTATGGAGAAATTCTGTCTGGTACCAGGATACCATTGGTTTTGTTCCTCGATTATTTTTTGCTGGTATCATGATCTATTCAGTGCAGCAGGTTATAGCGGGGATTTTAACGGTTGGTTCATTGATCTTGATTTTTACCTCAGCAGATCAATTTACGCGAACATTGTGGCACGTTAATAAATCAATTAAAAGACTTACTTCTGCATTATCTGACTGCGAGGAGTCAATTGATGTTTTAGAGCATCCAGTAACAGTTTTGAATGCAGAAAACCCAGAACCAGCGAAATTTACATCAGGGCAGGTGTCTATGCAAAATATTAATTTTACCTACCCACAGGGTGAACATGTTTTTGAAACATTTAATTTAAATATTTCTGCAGGGCAATCAATTGGGGTTGTAGGTAAATCAGGTTCTGGTAAAACAACGATTACAAAATTATTATTACGTTTGTATGACGTTGGTGCGGGTATTATTACCATCGATGATCAAAATATTGCAGATGTAGCGCAGTCAGATTTACGGCAACATATTGCCTATATCCCTCAGGAGACATCATTATTTCATCGTAGTATCTTTGAAAATATTAAATATGGAAATCCAAACGCAACTGATGATCAGGTGTATGCTGCTGCTAAAATGGCACACGTCGACGAATTTGTTCAGAATCTAGAAAATGGATACGATACCATTGTTGGGGAGCGTGGAATTAAATTATCAGGTGGACAGCGTCAGCGTATCGGGATTGCGCGCGCAATGTTGAAACATGACGCACCGATATTAATTATGGACGAGGCTACCAGCGCCCTGGATAGTATTAGCGAAGAATTTATTCAGCAATCATTTCAGGAGCTCTCAAAAAATCGCACTACAATTGTAATTGCACATCGATTGTCAACGATTAAAAACCTCGATCGTATTATTGTGCTGGATCAGGGAGTTATTAGTGAAGAGGGAACCCATGCGGAACTACTACATAAAAATGGTCATTATACAAAATTATGGAATACGCAGTCGCGGCAAACCATGATTTAACATAAAAAAACGAAACATATGTTTCGTTTTTTTTTCTTGGTATTACTCTCGTCCACCATCCAGGATATCCTGGTAGGCTTTTAATTCGTCCCACTGAGCACTATGTGCCAGGTGGGCTTGTTTTGGC
>CAZQWK010000025.1:0-8401 GCA_964597245.1 uncultured Candidatus Saccharibacteria bacterium
GTAGTAAGTTCTGCGATTAAAAAATCTTTTTTCATTTTTTGAATTTTAAAATGTACTACGCTCTCCTCCGAGCAGGAACTGTAATAATCATCACAGCAACAAGCTATCAAGGCTTGATAGCTTGTTGCTGTGATAATACCTCTTTAATTTAAAAATATAATTTATATTAAATGTTGTCAATATCTCTACAAAACATCTCAAAAACGTATACTACAATCATGAATCAATGGAAACGTATTGGGATTTTGTTTGTTTTGGGTGTTGCTGTGATTTTATTTCGACAATATGAATCGCGACAAAATTTACAAACAGCACAGGAATCAACAGAATCGGCTCAATTAATCCGTGTGGTTGATGGTGATACAATTATTGCTCAGGTAAATGGGGTCGAGGGACGAATTCGAATTATTGGTATTGATACGCCGGAATCAGTCATTCCTGGGCGTGACCCAGAGTGTTTTGGAGCAGAGGCTAGTATACATATATCAGAATTATTATCGCAGCCAGGTGACCTATTGGTACAAACTGATCCAACCCAGGATATGCGAGATCGTAATGGGCGATTGTTGGCGCATGTGTTTTTGGATCAGGTGAATATTGCACAGCAGATGGTGTTTGATGGATTCGCCTATGAATACACCTATCGCGATCCGTATATTTATCAATATGAATACCAGCAGGCGCAGGATGACGCAATGGAAAATCAGCGCGGGCTATGGTCACCAGATACCTGTAATGGAAAGAGATAATTTTTTATATTTTGTCATTCCGGGCTTGACCCGGAATCTCTCTCTATACATGATAGGATATGTGTATGAAAAATTATTTTGTATACATTATGACAAATAAAATTAATTCAGTGATATATACAGGAGTGACAAGTAATTTAGGGATAAGAGTTTTTGAGCATAAGCATAAAAAATATTCAGAATCTTTTACTGCCAAATATAACTGTAATAAATTAGTTTGGTATGAGGCTACAAATAGTATTGAGTCAGCGATGGCTCGTGAAAAACAAATTAAAAACTGGAAGCGAGATTGGAAAATCAAGCTTATTGAAAAAGATAATCCTGGGTGGTCAGATATATCTTTGTGATAAATACGAGATTCCGGCTCGGAGGCCGGAATGACACAGGTATGAATGAAAAAGAGTATAAATATATAGTAGGCATCGACGAGGTGGGGAGGGGTCCGATTGCAGGCCCTGTGACAGTATGTGCATTTGCAGTTGCAACAGATAATACTAAAGCCGTTTTTGAGTATTTAGACGGGATCACTGATTCAAAAAAACTCAGTGAAAAAAAACGTGAAATCTATTTTCAGAAAATCACAGAATTAAGAGATCAGAATCTGGTGCACGTTGCGGTTTCTAGTGTGGATGCGGTTACTATTGATAGTCATGGTATTGTTCCTGCGATCACTTCTGCGTTGAATAGTTCTTTGGAGAAACTATCGCTGGACCCTGCGGAAACATTTGTGTATTTAGATGGTGGGTTACAGGCAGAGGGTAAATATATTAATCAGGAGACGGTAGTAAAAGGGGATTCAAAGATCTGGCAGATCGGAGCAGCATCGATTGTCGCCAAGGTTTTGCGTGATAGAAAAATGTGTGAATATGGTATTCAGTATCCGGAGTACGGTTTTGAAAAACACAAAGGATACGGCACCAAAAAGCATCGAGATACTATTGCGGATATGGGCACAGTTCCTATTCATCGCGTTAGTTGGATAAAGACCTAAAATTTCTTGCCAAAAAGTAATCTATCCGTATACTGGGTGCATTATGGTAATTCGAATGAGACATACACGAGCGCACACAGGGAACCGACGTTCTCACCACGCTCTAAAAGAAAATAACGCAATTACAACCGACAAGGAATCTAAAACAACACACCTACGACACCGAGTTAACTTGGAAACAGGTATGTATCGAGGACGACAGGTAATTGATGTTACAAAGAAAAAATAATTTTATTTTTTAAACCAGCTAAAACAGCTGGTTTTTTTATGTTATAATGATGATATATGGCAAATAGGAAATTGTACCGATCGGTTCTTTTACAAACACTCTACGAATGGGATATGCGCGGATGCCAAAACGAAATGGTTCCGGTGTATTTCAACTACATCAATGATTCTTTTAATGAATCAACCCTTGATGACCCTAATAGTGCGCTAGAGCAGGTCCAGGGAATAGTAAAAAAACATGTTCTTATTGATGAAATTATCTCCAAGGCAGCACCAGACTGGCCTCTTGCGAAAATCTCACTAACGGATCGAAATATTCTCCGCATTGGAATGTATGAATTATTATTCGGTGACCATGAGGTTGTTCCTCCAAAGGTAGCAATCAATGAGGCGGTAGAAATGGCAAAACGTTTCGGTGGCCCAAAATCAAATAAATTTGTAAATGGTGTAATAGGGGCGGTATACCGAGAAATTGGTGAGCCTGGAAAAGACCAGGAAACAAAAAAAAGAATGGGAGATGTTCCCTATGAAGAGATGCCGGTTGATCAAAAAGGAGCAGCCGTTATTTATTCTATTGATGAACAGGGAGTAATGCGACTAGGAATGGTGCATGATGTTTTTGGGTACTGGACCTTGTCAAAGGGTTCCATCGAAGAAGACGAAGATCTTGCACCGGGAACAGTTCGTGTAATCAAAGAGAAAACAAATTGGGATATTTCGATTAATCAGGAAGTTGGTTCAAATGAATATATAGCATATCATCCAGAGCGAGGTCCTGTTCGTAAACAGGTAGCATATTTTTTAGCTCAGAGTGACTATACTCAACCTAAACTCAAAGAAGATTCTGGTGGTGTTGATGGTATTCGCTGGTTTGATCTATCAGAGATTTCTGATTTAAACATTTACGAGGATGTTTCGCAGATGCTGATTAAATCAATTCAAATCCTAACCAATACCGAGACTTCAGAGGAAGCCGAGGATGTAGAATAATATGTCTGATAAATATTCAGCATTTGAGTCTGCTGTAGGTGTGAATTTTAAGGATAAAAAATTATTGCAGCAGGCATTTGTTCATCGATCCTATATTAATGAGCATCGTGATACTGGGTTGTCTCACAATGAACGCCTAGAATTCCTAGGGGATGCAGTTTTGGAATTGGTTGTTACTGATTTCTTGTATCAAAAATATCCAGATGTACCAGAGGGACGTCTAACTGCCTATCGTTCTGCATTAGTTCGCACTGAGAGTATTTCCGCGGCAGCTCGTGCAATGGGGATGAATGATCTATTAATGCTCTCAAAAGGGGAGTCACGCGATCAGGGAAAAGCTCGCGATTATATTCTGGCAAATACCTTTGAATCATTTGTTGGAGCAACTTATTTGGATCAGGGATACGACGCAGCATTACAAGTGATTAAGTCAGCGCTATTTGATTCAATTGAAAAAATTGTTGCTGAGGGTTCTTGGCGAGATGCAAAATCATTTGTTCAGGAGAAATCCCAGGAGATCTACAGCGAAACACCTCGCTATGAATTAGTTTCTGCAGAGGGTCCTGATCATGATCGGCATTTTGTTATGGCTATCTATTTTGGTGATAAAAAAATCGCCGAAGGTTCAGGAAATAGTAAACAGCGTGCACAGCAAGCAGCAGCTCATGCAGCATTGGTTGCCGAAGGCTGGGACCAGGAATAGTTTTAAAAACAACCAACAGGTTGTTTTTTCTGTTGTCGGTTCGGTGATTGTGCTACAATGGTTGTAGCTTTTAAACACTATTATGCATTTAAAGAGATTAGAATTACATGGCTTTAAGTCATTCGCTAAAAAAAGCGAGTTTGTTTTTGATGTACCTATTATTGCGGTTGTTGGACCGAATGGTTCGGGAAAATCAAATGTTGTAGAGTCGATTAGGTTTGTTCTAGGTGAGCAGTCTGTAAAATCAATGCGCGGAAAAACAGGATCTGATTTGATTTTCAAAGGGTCTCGTGAGATTTCAAAAATGTCCCGTGCTGGAGTAACGATTGTGTTTGATAATACGGATCGTGTATTTCATCTGCATCAGTCAAACAACGAAAAAGTAAATGTTGATTTTGATGAGGTTGCTATTTCGCGTGAGGTATATAGCGATGGAACAAATAAATACATGATCAATGGATATGAAGTGCGCATGAAAGATATTCATGAATTGATTGGTTCTGTGAATATTGGTGCGTCTGGTCATCATATTATTTCTCAAGGAGAAGCAGATCGATATTTAAATTCTAGCGTTAAGGATCGTCGCGAATTGATCGAAGAAGCTTTGGGTCTAAAGATTTATCAATATCGAATCAAAGAGTCTCAGCGTAAGCTTAAAAAATCACAGGAAAATATGCGCGAATCAGAATTATTGCGTCGCGAATTAGCTCCACACTTGCGATTCCTGAAAAAACAGGTTGATAAAATCGAAAAGGCAAAACATCTACGTACTGATTTGGCGGAAAAATATCAAACCTATTTTGCGCAGGAGGATTATTTAATTAATCAGTTGTCTCAAAAATTAGATCAAGATCGCAATGTGGTTGGGGAAGAGTACCGCCAGGTACAAGCTTTCCTAGAAAGTCATGGTGATCCAAGTGTCGGTAAGGTATATCCTGCTGAGAATCAAATCGCAGAGCAACGACAGGTTATTTCAGGATACGATCGACAGATTAGTGAGATTCGTCAAAAATTAGGACGTATTGAGGGAATGATCACTATGTTGGAAAAACAACAGCAGGCACCAAAGAGTACGGAGAAAAAACCACCTCAGGTGTTTGCGTACACTGCTGTTGCTCATTTGATCAGTAATGTAACCCAACAAATTAAATCTATTATTGGCTCAGATACGAGTACTATAACAGCAAGATTGGACGATATTGTTGATCAGCTGCAGTCATTTATTCAGCAACCTACTGTTGCTACTATTCCTCAGGTAGATAATTCGGCAGAAATTCTTGGATTAGATCAGGAGAGAAAAAGTTTACATCTGCAGCTATCTGATGTCGAGCAAAAACAACAGTTAGTACGCACCGAGATCGAGCGCTTATTAATGTCTCTGCAGCAACAACAGGCTGAAGATCGCGAGAAAGAACGTCAGTATTATGAATACTTGGCTCGTAAAAAAGAGCTTGATGGACGCCGACGATTGATTGCCTCCCGTGATGAGTCATTGGGGGTTCGCGTGCAATCTCGCAATGAGGAAATGACAGAGGCAAAAGTACTATTAGGAGTTGAAACTGTCGATTATCAGGGTATTGTTCTGGAGCATGATCTGGATATCAATGCACAAACACAAGAAAATCTACGTCGAGAAATCGAACGTGTGAAGATCCGAATTGAAGACATAGGTGGGGGGTCAGGTGTTGATGTGATTAATGAATTTAATGAAACACGCGAGCGTGATGAATTTTTGGAAAAAGAAATTCAGGATATCTCAACATCAATTGAATCTCTGGAGTCAATAATTGCTGAATTAAAGGAGACACTCAATGGTGAATTTGAAAAAGGCGTCAGAAAAATCAATACAGAGTTTGATAAATTCTTTAAATTAATGTTTGGAGGAGGGAAGGCTTCGCTAGAGCCATCACTGATTAAGAAACGAAAAAAGAAAACAGATTCAGAGGGTGTGCAGGCTGAATTGCTTCCAGAAAATGAAGAGAAGCAGGAGTTCGGAATCGATATTAGGGTTCAATTGCCACGTAAAAAGGTATCTGATCTGGATATGTTGTCTGGAGGGGAGCGATCGCTCACTTCGATTGCACTACTGTTTGCTTTATCTCAGGTTAACCCTCCGCCATTCTTGGTTTTGGATGAAACAGATGCTGCCCTAGATGAGGCAAACTCACAGCGGTATGGAGATATGGTTGAGTCACTATCTGAATATTCACAATTAATCGTAGTAACCCATAACCGAGAAACAATGAGCCGCGCACAGACATTGTTTGGGGTAACATTGGGTCGAGATGACTGTTCTACAGCATTGTCATTACGATTAGAGGATGCTGCAAAGTATGCAAAATAAAAACCAGAAGTATATTCGGGTTTTTTGTTTTGTTGATTTTTGATGTGGGATTTTTCTGGAGATATATAGGTTTTTTGTACTTATGTTTAGTTATCGATTTCTCGATCCTAGTAGTCTTCGTCTATGCTGATTTGCATATAAAAAACAGCCCGCTTGGCTGTTTTTTATAAATACGAAACGTGATTTTTGATATAGTCTAGGATGTTTCGTGTGTCCTGTTGTCTTGTTGCGGATCGCAATATCACAACGCCTATATTTTTATATTCATCGTTAGCAAGCTTGATTTGGTAATAACCAATACTTGTTTGCTGGGCTGCATGAGTGTATCCTGTTTTCCCTCCTCGAAACTCTTCAAGGCTTGAGGCTTTGTTGATGTTGGTCCATGTATAGTTATTAATTTTTTTAAATGAAAGCCTGGAGATATCAATGATTTGTGGGTAGTTAACAAGCACCCCTCTCATCATTGTAAACAGGTCTCTTGCTGTGGACGTATTGTTTTTTGAGAGCCCTGTTGGGTCTTCAAAGCTAGTATTTAGCATACCTAGTTTACTCGCATTTTCCTTCATTTTCTCAATAAATCCATCACGGTCTCGTTGTTGTGAGATAATCTCTCCTGCGTCATTAGAAGAAACAAGTAATAGGGGGTATAAAAGATCACGGATGGTTAATTGATCACCGACTCTAAATCCTCCGCGATTTCCCTCGACTGAGAGTTTGGCGGTGGTGATTGTTGCTAGTTCATTCGGGAGAAGTGTTTCTGCTGCTGTATAGGCGGTCATGAATTTTGTAATAGATGCAATCGGGTATTCAGTATGAGGTTTTCTTTCAAAGATAACTTCACCTGTATCCAGATCTCCAACGATAAAGCTGTCCGCATTGATTGTCCCTAATCGATCTAATTTTTGCAATATATATCGTTGTTCATATGTTTTCTCTGTGTTATCTGTACTTTTTTCTTGTACAGGGTCATCAGAAAACGTAAATGCTGAAACGATCTTTTCTACGTAGGTTGGTTTTTTGTTGATGAGCTGATGTTCATTGTTTGTATAGAAATTTGGAGAAACAATGTTATTTTTTTGTAGACCAAAGGTGATAGAAAACAAAGAAAAAGACCCGATAAGAAGGGAGAGGGCGAGGGCCATGTGTGCAAAATCTGGTTTTTTTCCGAAATGTGTCATATATTTATTATATATATTTATTTTAATAGCGTCAACTATTTATTGTTGGTGTGCTTGAAGTGTTTTGGCTTGTTGTTGTGGTGTCTACGCCTGTGATGTCGTGGTCTTTGAGTACGCGGTTTTCCTTCTTGGGAAACACCATCTACAACTAAAACATAGTCAATAAGCTTTTTTTCTAGATCAATTTTCTTAATCTTTAGATCAATACTGTCTCCGATCTTGAATGTTTTTTGCGTCTTCTTTCCTTTGATGATGCCGATCTTGTCGTTGTATTCCCACATATCATTTCCTAGGTCAAACAATCGAATCATACCTTCTGAACGAGATTCTTCTTCTGCTACGAATACCCCAAATTTACCGGCTCCAGTAACAATTCCTTTAAATATTGATTCTGGATCTTTGGTTTTCATGTATTCTACTTGCTTTAGTTTGATTGAGTTTCGCTCAGCTGTTACTGCTCGTTGTTCTTGTTGGGAGCTGTGCCCACACATTTTTTCAAACCACTCTTGGTTGTACTGAGGTTCTGATCCTTTTATCTTATGGTCCAATAGTCGATGTGCTAGTACGTCAGGGTAACGACGAATAGGGGAGGTAAAGTGGCTATAGTTTTTGAATGCTAGTCCGAAATGCCCAATATTTTTTGTCGTATAGATTGCCTTTTGCATTGATCGAACCGTTACTGTTTGCAGGGTGTCGTATTCAGGTGTTCCTTCGGCGTCTCTAATGATCTGCTGAAGTTGTTTTACTGGAATAATACCGTCTTTTAGTTCGGTTTTATATCCTAGTAGCTCTAGAAACTCCTGTAGTTTCTGCATACGATCAGTTTCAGGTTTATCGTGAATACGATATACAAAGAAATTTTGATCCTGCATATATTCAGCCACCTTGCTGTTTGCAAGTAGCATGAATTCCTCGATTAGTTTATTGGTATCAATACGGTCTTTTACCTTTACGCTGATTGGTGTTCCTTCTTCGTCTAGGATGAATTTAACCTCGTGAGTTTCAAAATTTAGGGCACCTTGTTGGTATCGATTATCCGCGTAGATTTTTGCAATACGATTGAATTCCAATAATTCTTCTGCGTATAATCCTGATTCTTTATCAATGATTTCCTGTGCTTCTTCGTAGGTGAATCGTTTATTTGAACGAATAATTGTTCGTCCGTACCATTCACCAATAACATTTCCATTTGATGGGTTAATTTCAAATACTGTCGAG
>CAZQWK010000026.1:0-8217 GCA_964597245.1 uncultured Candidatus Saccharibacteria bacterium
CTAGTTCTGCTTTTTCATCTGCTGCCAGTTCTTCACGTCCTGCATCAACGAATTGTGTAATTGCGTCTTTACGTTTTTTTGATTCTTTAGTTAAAACATCTAATGCTAATTCATCAGAAGCCGCTGCATCAGGTGCATTCCCTGCCGCAACAACAGCATTTGTAATAGCTGACATCAACCCACGATAGGTTGTTACCGCAGCCATGTTTCGTTCTTTCATTGCTGCTTTCATGTTTTCTTTCATTTGTTCTTGTAGTGTCATATGTTCATTAGTATAAATTAATTCGTACGAGTTTCAAGTAATATCAACGATATTTGGAAATACTGTGGCATACATCAGGGTAGTTCCGTAGCAACCGCCCTAGTGTATGCCACCCCTAAGATTTATTGACAAAACACTATTTTAGTGTATTCATAATAAATGAATCATTTTAAGGTTAATGAATGTTTATAATTTTTGTAAACATCCATTAATCTTAAAAATAGTACAAATGAAAAAATTAATAATAGCAATTCTAATTATGCCTATAGTTGTTTCTTGTGGAGCACCTAAGCACAAACTTAAATCAATTCATAATAATGAGAATATAAAGATCATGCAACACGAGAGTGGTTTTGATCAAATATTTAGTTACAAGAAAGGCGACACAATAACAATCGCAAGATACAAGATGACAGATTCTTTTCTGGCAAAAACAGAAAACGTAATAGGTAGAGAGAGTATTAAAAGACTTCTGGAAACAGAAGACATAAATCAAATCATAATTTCTAAATTTATTCTAAAAGAAAAGATGACTTTAAATTAAAAACAAGACATAAAAAATAATTCCCAGAAATTAATTTCTGGGTTTTTCTTTTACCCTTGTTCCCTGCTATAATTCAAACATGGAACACACATTAATTTTTATCGATACTGAAACCACCGGAACAGGTCCGGATGATCGACTGATTCAGGTTGGGTACCGCACCACCGACGGCATGGACGTCAATGAATTATATTCAACCAATAAAAAAATTGAAATCGGTGCAATGGCAACCCACCACATCACAGAAAAGATGATTGATGGAAAACCAGCATTCATTGGTAGCCCAGCCCACCAGGACCTACAGGAACGTTTTTCCAAAGACCATATTTTCATCGCCCACAACGCACCATTTGATGTTGGAATGATCGAACGCGAAGGGTTATCAGTTGGTCCAGTAATTGATACCTTGAAAATCGCACGCGCACTGGATCCAGACGAACGCATTGAATCATACGCCCTGCAATACCTGCGATATCTATTAGGTATCGAGGTCGAGGCAATCGCCCACGACGCCTGGGGAGATATTTTGGTTCTAGAACAATTATTCTATCGATTATTAAAAAAAGTTGTTGAATCAAAAAACTGCAGCCAGGACGAAGCTATCGACTGGATGATCGCAGAATCAAAAAAACCTAGCCTATACCGCAGTATTCGATTTGGAAAATATGCCGGACAGAAATTGGTGGATATTGCCGATCGTGACCCAGGATACCTACGCTGGCTCCTTGGTCAAAAAGAGTCCGAAGAAGATCAAGATGAGAATTGGATTTACAGCCTAAAACACTATTTAAATATTTAGTGTTTTTTTAATAAGGATCTAAAAACCAAGCTCAGGTTACCCATCCATATCATGTCTGCATTAATGATATGAAACTTACGTAAAAATACTTGACATATTTTTATTATTTTATATAAATATTAATAAGTTTAAAAATTTAATAACAACAACCATGAAGTATTTTATTAACTCAGTAGTCTTTTTTTTATTTTTTACAGGAGCCTTAGCACAAGAAGGTCCGTATTATATAGTCTCCATGGAAACTGGAAGTACACCGACATTTATTAGTGAGGCATTTTGCACCTATGCAGATGCCAACACAGCGATGAATCATGTCTCAGAAGCAGACACTGCTCCTTACGAGATAATGAGTGCCATCGAGCTTGTTAAAATAAAAGAAGATTTTGCATTACTAAAATGCAAAATATGCAAATCCTTCAAGAAAAAAGATAACAGGACTCAAAGCAATAATTTTGACATGATAAAGGCTACATTAGCCAGAAAAATCGATAAAAAAATATATCAAAAACAAGAAAATGGATAACATTCCATTACGCATCGACATTTTGTTGGTGCGTTTTTTACATAACAACAGCATGCTATACTACATCCATGCTAAATATTATATTAATCATTATTGGAATATGTATTATTGGATTGCTATTATTTCTCATACATGAAACCAAAAGAAACCAAAAACCAAAAGAAGACTCTCATGCCATGCAACTACTTGTTCAGCAAATGAATGATTTACGAACCAACATGGATAAAAAAATCTCTGGCTCCCAAAGAGACATGTCTCGAGCGGTACAAAATCAATTCTCTGAATCACAAAAATTAATTCAACGTATTAACAAACAAATGTCCGACAACCTCTTACAGGTAACCAGAGAAATCACAGAAACAAAAGAAACAAATAAACAGGTATTCCAACTAGCTGGTCAATTATCAGACCTGGAAAAAGTTTTAAAAAACCAAAAAACTCGTGGTAACCTAGGAGAGATGGGGCTAGAACTGATTTTATCCAACATCCTCTCCCCTATGAATTATCAAATGCAATACCTCTTTGCCGACGGAAAACAAGTCGACGCAATAATCAAAACCGAGTCAGATAAATTTATTCCGGTAGATGCAAAATTCTCCCTAGATAACTATCGTAGGCTTGTTGACGAGACGGATGATGAAAAACGAGGATTACTGGAGAAGGCATTCAAAACAGATCTTAAAAAACGTATCGATGAAACAGCTCAGTACATTCGACCAGAGGAAGGCACCCTACCTTTCGCATTTATGTTTATTCCTGCAGAAGGAATATACTATGACCTACTCGTTAATGAGGTTGGTGCAGTAAAGGCAAATACTCGAAACCTTATTGATTATGCATACCACGATAAAAAGGTAATTATTGTTTCTCCAACAACCTTTTCAGCATATCTACAGTCGGTTCTTTATGGATTCAAGGCATTCCAGATTGAGAAATCAGCTGTCGAAATCCAAAAAAATGTTCAAAAACTAGGTCGCCATATAGCTGCGTACAACGAAGCATTCCAAAAAATTGGAAACACATTAGGCACCACCGTAAACCACTACAACAAGGCATCAAATGAATTAAAGAAGATAGATAAAGATATCACCAAAATCACCGGAGATTCTCCAGAAATAGAAACTCTCACATTAGAGAAACCACAAAAAGAGGCACTCTAGTCCAACCTTAATAGGTATTTAAAAAATAATACATAAAATAAAACTGCTTCTTAGAAAGCAGTTTTAGTTTATCATGTCGATAATTTGGTCTATATATTTACGTGAATTTGAAAGTCTAGGCACCTTATTTTGACCACCCAACCTACCACGCTGACCCATCCAATCCATAAAGGTACCAGGAGGAGCTACATGTAATTTTAGCTTTTGTAGCGCGATATCATCCTGGCGCTTGGCAGCGTAATCTGAGTTCACAGAGCACAACTCAAGGTCAAGCAAATCAATAAATGTATCTATATCAGCAGGTAGTTGTTTGAATTCAACAACCCACTCATGACCACCAGAACCCGTTTCATCCATAAAAATAGGGCCGGCTGTGTAGTTTTCAATTGTCGCACCTGTTTTTGCACAAACATGAGTTAATGCCTCCTCTGTATTACCGACCATAAGCTCCTCACCAAAAACATTGATAAAATGTTTGGTTCTACCAGAGATCCTAATCCGATAAGGATCAATCGAAGTAAAAGAAACAGTATCTCCAATATCATACCGCCACAGACCAGCATTTGTGGTAATAACCATCGCATAGTCAACATCAACCTCAACACCTGACAGGGGTATAGTATATTGATCGCTGGTACCGTAGACGCTCATAGGAATAAATTCATAAAATACACCATGATCTGTCAACAACAACATCTCCCCTATTTTATCCGGCATGTCCTGAATGGCAAAAAAACCTTCTGAGGCATTATACACCTCCATATATTTCATATCAGAAAAAGGTAGTAACTTTTCAAATAAAGGACGATAAGGGGCGAATGCAACTGCCCCATGAATAAACAATTCTAGGTTTGGCCAGATATCTCGCAGTGTCGAATAATCATGATTTTTTTTCATCTCATCAAAAAGCGAAATAAACCAAGTTGGAACACCTGAAAGGTGCGTAATATTTTTAGACTGAGTATCCTTAATCATTGCCGGAATTTTATCTTTCCAATGAGGCATAAGCGCAACATCCAAAGAAGGTTCGCGGTGTCGTTCTGCCCATCTAGGCACCTCTGACATAATAATAGCAGACACATCGCCAACCTTGATACCAGATGGATTATACTCAAAGCTTCCACCTAAACCAAAAACAGAACCAGAATTACGAAACAAATCACTTTCTGGATAGTTCGCAAAAAAGATGGAATAGAGATCCTTACCGGCCTTGTAGTTATTGCGCTGCAAAGCTGGCTTTGAGACGGGTATATACTTGCTAACGTCACTAGTGGTACCAGACGACTTTGAAAAGTAAGGAACAAAGCCAGGCCACAACACATCCCGCTCTCCATTAAGCATGCGAGAAATATACGGCTGTAGGTCATCATAACTAACGATAGGTACATCACGCTGAAAACCAGCATAGTCTACAATCCTATCAAAACCATATTTTCTACCGTATTCTGTATTTTCAGCACTACGCAGCAGCTCTGTAAAAATAATTTCCTGTGTGGTTACCTGATTACGCTTCCATGACTGGACTCGATATTGGCGTAATTTAAAATATGCTTTTATTGAAGTTTCAATAAGGGATTTCATATAATTTATACTACCATAACCCCTAAAAAGTAATAACATATTTGACTTTTTAAAAAAATAAACAATAATTTAAATAAAGTTAAATTATTAAAATTAAATAGCTATGAAAATATCTTTATTAGTCTGCAGCATACTTATATACACGAGCGGCTTCTGCCAAGGTCAAATAAACTTTGCAATCGACCAAAATATATACAGTAACATTGAAAACCCTCAAGACTTTCAAGAATGCTTTCTAGGAGACGAGGTACACTATCACCCCACAAGAACCTACACATGCAATCTATACACAGTTAATAGATCTGGGTACCTAACCCAAGTAGATAACATTATTAGGATGAATAGAATCCCAAAAAATCTGTATTCATATATTACACTTCGCAGAAAAACAAATCACCAGACAAATCAGAGTCGTATTTCGATAAACATCGATCCGTGGTATCTTTCTCGATACAATCAAAACTATTGGTGTAGCTGGAGTAATATCATCCGAAGAAAACCTACCAGAAATATAGACTATTCGCGTGCATACAACCGAGCAATTGAACAGGCTCGTCGTGCACGAATCAGAACTCAATTGAGATCTTTTCCATAAACAAAGCTCCCATAGGGAGCTTTTTATTATCGATCTGGTGCTATATCATGGTAATTAATTAAGTAATTTGCCAAATCACGAAATGGATCAAGGAGCGTTTGTGATGAATACCGAACATCTTTAGGGTGCACGGTATACAACAACACTAAAAACTCAGGGTCATAAGCCGGGAAATAGGCAAAAAACGAATGCAGATTTCGATCATCATAATATCCACCTGAAGGGTTTGGAATCTGAGCAGTACCAGTCTTTGCAGCAATACGGTAGTTTTCGAGTTTCACTGCCCCGTCACGATACTCATCAAACGCATTCACAAGGAGACGGGAAATATCACCCGCTGACTCAGGTGAAATAACCTGATCCTGATCAGGATACTCTATAGTTTTTGAAAAACCATTTGTATACTCAATTTCCTTTACAATATGCGGACGAACAATTTTACCATCATTAGCCAATGCAGAAAGCGCGCGAACCATACCAATAGGGGTTACAGCTATACCTTGACCGAATGAAATATTTGAAAACTCAATATCGCGATTGCTTTTCAGGTTCGTTGTTAGGTTTTTGGCCTCATTTGGCAGATCAATATTTGTCCTCTCGGTAAACCCAAATGCATCAAAATAGTTTCGGTAGATTGACTTTGAAATCAAATCAGTAATAGCTACCATCCCAGTGTTTAGCGACTGAGTTAATATTTCCTGTAGGCCAACCCACCCACGACCACGATTATCGAAATTACTAATAGTGTAATCCTCAACAACAACGGAGCCCTGGTCGTAATATTGGAAATCCTCCTCTGACAAAGAATTACTGTCGAGCGCCATCGAAACCACCAATGGCTTCATAATTGATCCAAACTCATAAACATTCTCAACTAACGGATTTTTAAAATATTGAGCATTAGATTGAGCAAAAGTATTAACATCAAAATTAGGATACGCACCCATGGCGTAGATCTGACCCGTCTTTGGATGAATAATAATACCACCCACCGATTCTGAATCCCAGGTATCCAAAATAACCCTCAGTTGTTTTTCTAAAAATAACTGAATCTGAGGATCGATTGTAGCCACAATATCCCCCTCGGGCACAGTACTAGAATCAACAAAATCCTGCACATTATGAAAAATGCGAGCAAAGAAATTAGTATAGAGATCAACATCCTCTCTTTTTAGAGTGTTCTCATAAAAACGCTCTAAACCATAACGTCCCGCATACTCATCACCACGATAAGCCAAGAAACCTAGAGCATGCGAAGCAGAAGCCTTTAGAGGGTAAGCACGCCATTTCTCTGCATGTAGCTGAACAGCGGAGCCCACCAAATCCTTAATCTCCAGAGCCTTGTCTTTCGGTACTTTTTTTGCAATCTCCACATACTTACGATCAGTGTTGTTAACGGATTTAATAAAATAAGAATAATCAAAATCGCTCAGCACTGAAGATATTTGCTCAGCAACATATTCCTCGTCTGCAGAAAAAGTTGATGGGTTTACTGATATTTTGTATCCGGACTTCTGACCTGCAGCACTAATTCTAGAGCCGTCATATTCTTCAAAAAAAATAGAACCACGCTCAAATGAATTATGGGTTGCAACAACATACTGTCCGTCTGCCTGTTCGCGAAAAACCTCCCCATTTCGAATCTGTATATAAAAAAGATTCGCAATTAATACGAATCCAGTACATACAACACCTGCAAACATAATCTGGATACGAAAAAGAAATTGTTTATCAGCTTTTTTCATAATTATAGATTATAGGCCACAGCCTTTACCTCATCAAGACGCACAAAATGAACCTGTTCACCCTCTTGCAAACCAAGAGATTTGGCCTGCTCAATTGTCAAGTCATTAACCATCTCGAAATATTCGAGCTCTAATTCAGCAATATCAGTCTGTACCGCAACGATATCTTGGTTGTGTGTTTTTGCGCTAGCAATATTCACTGTGGCATAAGTAATTGCCATTGCATACAACACAAAAGAAAAGAAAATACCACCCACAAGAGTGCGGAATATTTTTTTCTGCAGTGTTCTGTTTGTGTTTTTTCTTTTCTTTGTTTTCATATTTTTTCTAAGATACGTAATTTTGCACTGCGTGACCGACGATTCACGCGCAATTCCTCATCCGAAGCAACAATAGGTTTTTTTGTAAGAATACGAGCCAAACCAGACTCTTTTTGTTTTTTAAAGTAATGCTTAACGATACGGTCTTCGATACTATGGAAAGAAATAATAACCATTCTCCCAGAGGGATTCAGTAACTCAAAAGACTTCTCCATTATTTCTCGCAAAGCCCCCATTTCATCATTCACCGCAATACGCAAAGCCTGAAAAACCTTTGTGGCAGGATGTGTTTTACCATGAAAACGTTTTGGGATAGCTTCTGAAATAATTTTTGCCAATTGTAATGTTCCCGTGATCTCACCTACATTTTCTCTATAATCGACAATTGCATTTGCAATACGATATGAAAACTTCTCCTCTCCGTAACCAGTAAAGATATCAGTTAGTGATTCTAAACTCCATTCGTTTACTATGTCGTGAGCAGTAAACATAAGTGAGTCAGGGTTGTCGCTGAGCGACATTAGCAATGGCCCATCATGCATAAAAGAAAAGCCTCGATCTGGGTTCTCAAACTGATTAGAGCTCCACCCTAAATCAAGCAAAATCTTATCAATAGAAGGAATATTTAAATCCGATAAAATTGAATTAATATTTCGCGTATTCTCATGAACCAAATGAACTTTTGGGG
>CAZQWK010000027.1:0-7985 GCA_964597245.1 uncultured Candidatus Saccharibacteria bacterium
AACAAAAAAACGATTATGAAATAATCGGTTAGATATATTTGTAAATAATTAATATGAATAAAAAGCATTACAAGGAACAGCAGTGGCATGAAAAACACATCGACGAGCACGAACACCAGTAAAAATACAATCATTATCATAAGTATATACATCAACTGATATAAGGCCTCCTCCAAGATGATTCTGGTAATCAATACACACCGCCTCGCCCCCATAACGCAAACCGAATAGGGAATCTCGAGGGTAATATTCATCGGAGATAAAAGACCCTGAGGTATGACAGTCGCAGGGACCAGAACCTCTGTCGGAAGGATATGATCCATGATCAATTTCATACAAAGTAATCGCCTTGTGCAACTCACGTAGTACAGAGACAGTTCGAGCATTTTGCGCCTTTTCTCGAGCACTATTAAGGCTCGACATAACCACAGACGCCAAAACACCAATAATGGCTACTACAACTAATAATTCAATTAAGGTAAATCCTTTATTTTTCATGAGGAAATTATCTCAAAAAAATAAAAAGAAGCAAAGCTTCTTTTTATTTTTTATTCAGCTGAATCTTTTTCAGGTTCGTTGATACGTACGTTTACACGTGCATTTGTTTTCATACCTGCAACACGAACAAGTGTTCGGATTGCCTTTGCGGTATTTCCCTGTCGTCCGATCACCTGCCCCATATCCGCAGGATTAACATCAAGAGTTAATAACACCCCCATATCATCAACAGTTTTTGTAACCGCTACGTCATCTGGGTTGTCTACTAAACCTTTTACCAGGTATGCAAGGTAGTCTTGTGGTTCAATCATAATTTCTTTTCTGTAATATTTCTAATAAAATCATGTAACAACGATACAATAGATGTAAAGTGTTGACTCTATTATATTATTTTTTTAGTGATTGTGGCAAATATACAAAACACAATCCGCAGTTTAAATTGTGGTGATTATAATATTTTATGGTGCTGATACTGGGGACGCGCCTGGTCAGTCGTTCCTCCTTCCATTGGCGCGGTACAACGTATTTAAAAAACAAGCCGAAAGGTCAGATTGTGGTGACTTCATGACTGTGCAGTTTTGTTAGATTGGAGGGATCGCTGGTTTCTCCTGCGTCGAAACATCATCGATCTACAACGTATTTAAAAAACAAGCCGAAAGGCTTGTTTTTTACCATGCAAAATGAGCGAAAGCTTTGTTTGCTTCTGCCATTTTCAGCACGTTTTCTTTCTTCTTTACTGCTTCTCCTTCTCCAGCGGCTGCTAGAAGTAGTTCATCAGCTAGGAATACTTTGAATTCTTTTCCTTTCTTGCTACGAGCACCATTAATGATCCATCGCATTGCAAGAGCTTGTTGACGCTCTGGGCGAACTGGCATTGGAACCTGGTAGTTTGCACCTCCTACTCGTCGTGATCGGACTTCAGTAGATGGACCTGCATTTTTCAATGCTGCTTCAAAAACTTCTAATGGTTCCTTATCAGTTTGCTTTTCTTTAATGATTTCCAAAGCTCCGTACACGATTTTTCGTGCAGTTTCTTTTTTACCATCAAGCATCACGTAATTGATAAAGCGCGACAATGACACTGAACCGTAGACTGAGTCTGGTTGTGGATGTCGTCTGTTTTTTACTGGTCTTCGCATAATAGTTACTTAAATTAAGAATCTGTAATTGGATTTAAATAAGCATAAATATGAGGCGGCAAGAAATTTTTATCTGAAGCGTATTTACATACGATGAAGATAAAAATTTTATAGCCAACAAAATATTTAACTTATTTTAATTCAATTATTCTCCTTTTGGTTTCTTAACTCCGTATCGAGAACGAGATTTCTTTCGTCCGTCTACACCAGTTGCATCGAGTACCCCTCGTACAACAGTATAACGTACCCCAATCAAGTCCTTAACACGACCTCCTCGTAGTAGTACCACTGAGTGTTCTTGCAATGAGTGACCCATTCCAGGAATATAAGCAGTTACTTCCATACCGTTTGTTAGACGCACACGAGCAATTTTTCGTAGCGCTGAGTTCGGTTTTTTCGGAGTAGTCGTAGTTACCTTTGTACACACACCTCGTTTGAACGGAGATGGGTATTTTGTAGGACGGTTTTTCAGTGAGTTGAACCCACGTCGTAGTGCAACCGCCTTTGGTTTTGTAGTAACTTTTTTGCGACCCTTTCTAATAAGTTGGTTAATCTTTGCCATATATAATGTAAGAGTGATTTTTTTATGAAAAAATCTAAAAAAGATAACAGCCCAGAAGCGTGTCATCTCTGAATACATTACTATAGAAACATGAAATTGCAAGAAAAAATAGATATTCTACCTACAACAAAAAATTAATAATCGAATACGCAATAGGCTGAATGAATCTCCAACCAAACAATAAAAACACAACCATAATAATAGGTGTATACTTGCGTAAACTCATGAATTTAACATACCAGCGATGTGGGAGTACTGCGCCTAGTATATGATGACCATCTAGTGGAGGAATAGGGACCAGATTAAATATCGCCAACACAACATTAATCCCAACAGTCATACTAAAAAATGTATACCCCAATCCTGAAAAATCTAATGTACGTAATACCAGCGCAGCTACAACCGCCAAAAGAATATTAATAAACGGTCCAGCAAACGCAACAATCGCTGTGCCCAATTTAGGGTTCTTAAATACATCAGGTCGAAATGGTACCGGTTTTGCCCATCCGAATAGAACTGGCGACTGCATCAGAAACAATAACAGAGGCAGTATTATTGAACCCATGAGATCCAAATGAGGAATAGGATTCAATGTTAATCGCCCGCGCATACGGGGTGTTAGGTCCCCTAATCGATCTGCGGCGTAGGCATGTGCAACCTCATGTAAAACCAAGGAAACCAAAACAACCAGAAAAGAAATAAAAGATACTTGCATAGATAAAAGTATATGCTAATATCAAAGGCATTACAAACAGGGCTGGCGTTTTTCGCATCCGCCTATTTTATGTATAAATAAAACTATGTCACGAACTTGTCCAATCACAAAAAAAGGTTCTCAAGTAGGAGGCGGATACAGTAACCGTACACGTGCGACTGAGTATAATCCAACAGGAAAACGACGTCGATTCCCAAACCTACAGAAAAAACGAATCTTTGTTCCAGAACTTGATCAAACTTTTGTTATGAAAATCTCAACAGAAGCTATCAAAAACATCAAGAAAAACGGTGCTTACAAAACACTAAAAAAAGCTGGAATTATTAAATAAATATCCATACCATATGGGTTTTTTATTTTGAAAAATCCAAAAATAAACCCTATTCATGAATTATGAATAGGGTTTTTAATATAGACAAGAACCTACTGATCTATTTTTTTTCTCCAGCTGTTTCTTTTTGGCTGTTTGGAACATCATTTGTTCCGGCCCCAGACAAGCCGCTGGAATTTACTGTTTTGTTTTCTGGTTCTGGGTCGTGCAGCGTTCCCTGCAAAGATGCTTTTTTTGTCATATGTACCTGTATTAAATTTATATAAATAAAACATATTTTCTCCATAAAAACAATGTGCACATGATTATTTATTTTTTAGAAAAAAATCGCCATCCTTAAACTCAAAAACAATATCTCCATCACGACAAGTATCCAATAAACGACTACCCTCATGATATACGATATTTAACACCTCACCATGAGGGTGCCCAAAACGATTCGAACAAGCCGCTGAAACAATACTATACTCTGGAGCAACAGCATCCATAAAAAGCTCATGTGTGGAGGTGGATGATCCATGATGCGATAGCTTTAAAATATCTGACCCCAAAGAAGATCCATAAACGTCAACAATATCAACCTCAATATGTTTTGGTATATCGCCAGGTAATAATATTTTTTTATCACCGTAAACCAACTGTAAAACGATCGAATAGTCATTTGAATCCAATGACTCTAGGTACTGCTGCGGCCATAGAACCTCAAAATACAAACCAGGTTCAATCAATAGCTTTTGACCCGCAACCAGTCTTTGGGATGGAATTTTCTGAGATCTCGTCTTCTCTGCAATAGTAGAATAAATAGGGGCCCCGGCCATTAACCCAGAATGAAAAACCCGATCCACCTGATATCGATCTAGTAATGTTAGGGTTCCAGATACATGATCAGTATCTGGATGGGTCAATATTACAGTATCAATATGACGATCTGAGGCATCCATATATCTAGCCAGGGCATAATCAATATCAAATCCCGGGCCAGTATCTACAAGAATATTTTTACCGAGAGGTGTTTGGATCAATGTGGCATCACCCTGCCCCACATCCAAAAACACAACCCGTAAATCACGATGTGCTTGCGACAACGAATAAACCAATAACCCAACACCAAGCACCACCAGAGCCAAAACAATATACATGTAATATTTAACATTCATACCTACAGTATGACATAAAAAAACACCTTCTATTTAAAAGTGTTTTTTAATAATTTCACGCAAGCTTTTTTTAGAATCTTCTAGTTCGCCTGTTTTGTTTACAATAACCTCATCAAAAGAATCCTGATATGATAGCTCTTTTTCGAATCGATCTGCTCGCATCTGAATCTGATCATCTGTTTCTGTACCTCGACTACGCAACCGATCGACCAATGCCTGAGTTGTTTCCGGTTTTACAAACACCACAACAGCCTGATCTCCAAATTGTTTTTTAATATTTACTGCGCCCAAGACGTCAATATCGAAAATTGCCACATTCCCCACCTCTGAAATACGATCAATTTCAGATGCTAGTGTGCCATAGTACCTACCCTCATAAACCTCTTCCCACTCAACAAAACCGTTATCTTGGATTCTTTTTTTAAATTCCGACTCGGAGAGGAAATAGTAATGCGTTCCATCTTCTTCACCTTCTCGAGCGTCACGCGTGGTTGCTGAGATAGAGAATTCAAAAAAATCATATTCACCCAATAAAACCTTTGATAGAGTTGATTTTCCAACACCGGACGGTCCGGCAAAGACGATAATTTTTTTCTGCTGATCGTTTTTCATATGGATATCATATCACATCTCTCGTTTGTCGTCGGTGCTTTTTGAAATAGACCTCATCCATATAAATAATAAAATATACACCACCACCATTACCCAAACAGAAAACACCGGAAGCGAAACCACAGCAAATGGCAGCCGTGCAAAAAATTCTGCAACCCATAATTGATAGGACAAAAACCAGGTTGCAATAATCGATGGGACTACGGTAATTATAGGTACCCATAATCCCAATAACGCCACAATAAACCCAACCAGCATTGATAGTGGTACTGCCCATAAAACCAACACATTCACAAGTGGCGAAACTAATGAAAACTCACCAATGGCATAGATTAATAACGGAGAAACAATAATCTGTGCCGCCAAAGTAGCAACTAACGAGTCACGAATAGAAAAAATATTTGGTACAGAGGATAATTTATTTTCCAACCATGGACTAATAACCAGCAACCCATAAGTCGCTAAAAATGATAACTGAAACGATAGATCAAAATACAACACATAGGGATTAATCAGCACCATGAAAAAACCTGCAACCAGTAGTGCCCGCCTAATATCATAGGGGCGATGCACAATTTCTGATAGTACCAATAATGACCCCATAATAGCTGCCCGTACAACAGTAGGTCCTGCACCAACCAACAACGTAAAGCCAAGGATACTTATCATAGCCATGGATGCACGTGCATGACGAGGAAGAAAGGCAAATATTTTCATAAAGACAACAATGACAATACTTACGTTATATCCAGACAAGACGACGATATGCATCAATCCTGCGCGTCGAAAATTATTCTCAGAACGACCATCCAGAGCACCATCCTGGCCAAACAACACCCCTGCCAATAAACCAGCCTGAGGTTCAGGAATATATTTATACACTGAATCCAACAAATGATGCTTTAAGGAATACAGAGAGCCTTGAATACTTGTACCCGATGGCTCAACAAGAGACGCTTCGGTATATGACATTGTATAATAAACCCCATCCTTGAGAAGAAAATCGTCATAATGGAAAATGCGCCCCGTATCTGTTTCAAATGGCTCTGGGCGTACAGGAACCCCTGACACCCTAATATATTGACCATAACGATACTGAACAGACCGATCAACCCTAACAAGAATCTGGGTATCAATAGGAGTCACTTCTCCGCTTGGTAAAACCAAATGATCAACACTGAAAACAAACTGATAATACGAAGCGCTCGGAACAGGATCCGAATTAACATAACCCAATACATCCACTGATACCTGATTCGTAGCGAATATATCTAAAATACGAGCATTGTTATCAATAGCGTAATCAAAACGTAACCAGCCACCCACAAACCCAAAGACGAGAATGACAACAGTAATAATGTATTTTCGAGGAATCAAAACAATAAACAACGACAAAAAAATAAATATATATAACAAAAATGCCGTCGATTTTTCATAGGGCATAAACAACGAATGAGCCAAAACTCCGATGAAAAAAGCTGCTATCCCAAACACGAATCTATTGACCATGATAAATATAATTGTACTATAGAAAATGAAACCTTAACAAGAAAAAATGAAAGAAAAAGAGTACCTACAAGAAATGATGCAGCTTATTGAAAGTAAAAAAATCAAAATGCTCATTTTGGTATCTGAAGATTTTGCTGAGCTTATCGAAAAAATTGCTGAAAAACAAGACTGGCACACCACTGAACTCCTACCAGAAAACAAGGAACAATTTGAAGAGATTTTTGAAATCAAAAAGAATTATGTGGTCTCTGTCTACAACGAAGTAGACCAGGAGCTGCGGAACACTCCGTTCTCAAAAGAAAAATTAAAATTCTATTTTAATGAGAAAAAATATCTGGGACCCCAATCATCTTGCATTAAACAGTTTTTTGCAATAATCAGAAACAAAGAAAAAAGCTTCAAGGAGACCCAAACCCTCCAACAAAGAAGAGATGATTTGCAAGGAATCAGTAATCAGGCACGAATTATCAAAAACCTGATCATGCAACCAGAAGAAATATTAAATTAAAAACTAAATAAAATGAAAATAAACAAAGAATACAAAAGACTACTAGTAGATCTAAAAAATACAGAAAATAAAATTTCTGAAACAAATCTATTTTTACGAAAAACAGGTCTCAAAGCCAAAAAAAGAGTACTAATAGAAAAAATTAAAAAAATAAAAGAAAAAAACCGAAGAAGAAAAAACATTCTTCGGGTAACATAAAAACCTTTATTAAAAGGTTTTTCTTTTACAAAAATTTTTTAATTTTTTCTGCATGTAGATCAAAATCTTTTTCCGTACCATCATTATCAATACAAGGACGAAGCTGTACATGAGCATGAGGTACCTGCTCCCCATGAACAACCATTAAGATCATGTCAATTGAATATGCTAATTTTAGAACCTTTGCCATCTTGCGCACCAACCGAAAATACTCATCATACAAATCAACATCCCATACCCATAATGTTTCCTGTTTTGGTATCACTAATGTATGACCTGGGTTTTGCGGAAATGCATCCAGAAATACCATAAAATTTTCATCCTCATAAATAATATGTGCTGGTAGTTCTCGATCAATAATTTTTTTAAATACTGTTTTTTCACTCATGTTGGTAATTATAAAGCAAAAACCAGAGATAAAAAATATCCCTGGTTGAGTATTATAAATTTTGAGCGATAAACCGAATAATTACTGCTCGTAATAGGTCACCCTGATGGCACCCATGAAAAATTTTTCTTGCCTCTGCGACAACTTGTTTTTTAAGATTTATATTTTTTTGCTTGTTTTTGTAAAAACGATTATACATTTTATTGTATTTTTTATGCTGCTCAGCAGCAACATCAGAATCGTCTAAATTGACACTCTGAATATTTGCAAAAAACTTTTTTTGCTTAGATTTTACCTCAAAGGAGATATTAACCATAGTTCGCAACAAATCTTTATCAATATCTGATGATAATAGATAGGCATAAAGC
>CAZQWK010000028.1:0-7662 GCA_964597245.1 uncultured Candidatus Saccharibacteria bacterium
GTTACCAGCATCTGAATCTCCATACAGGGATGAGTGATCATCCTCAAGGTCTAGTACTGAATCATGCCCGAATACTACCTTGTTGTTGATTTCAAATAATCTAATTGACTGGAAGTGATCTAAGAATTCACCAAGAGATGTCTCAATCAAAATTTCGAAATCTGATAGTCGATACCCTGTAGCGTTTTCAATGTTAATTTCCATAAGCACTGTCGTGCTGTTTGGATGAATCTCTTGTGTTTTTTGTTCTACCAAGATCCGCGGCCCCTCTGCATACACTATTTCTTTGATTGCGTTTTCTGGGTTTTCTTCTGTGAAGACCTCGTCTTCGGTGCAAGAAATAAAATTCATAGAAATTACAATAATTGCAAAAATGTGTAATAAAAATTTTGTCATTACTTCTGTGTTTTAAATTTTAAAATATACTTTTTCTCAGAAGAGGTTACAGTATATTCGTGTCTGTGTCAAAAAAGCACCTTTCGAAATGAAAGATGCTTCTGAGGATTGTTGCCCTCTATCTAATTTTTTAATTAATATGTTGTTATTGTTTCGACATCTGTCGATGTGCCATACGTATCTCCGTCGGCTACTATCTCAACATAGGTTGAGAAGGTGTTTGATTCTAGGCCCAGGCTGGTATAGTCAGATGTTGTGAAATAAATATCAAATCTATTCGTATCTGTGCTATTTTCAGATTCCATTTCAGAGTCAGACAAGTCTACTGTTAGTCTATAGTATCCGGTTGTCGATTGATACACCCAAGAGGTCGAAGATAATGGAGGTGCCCACATGCTAATGGTTCCCATGACAATACGGACATTTGATGTGATGTCATCTATTTGTACATAGTCAGTTCCTGTATTTTCTGGCTTCATGTATATGTACATTGTTTCAAATTCCATAGATGCATCTGTCGTAACCGAAAGGTCTAGCATATTGGTTCCTGTTGTGTTGTTATTTAAAAACCTCGAGTAACTTCTTGTTAGTGTACTACTTGTTACTGTTGGATCTGAATAACTAAAGGTTCCGGTTGCTATGACCGATTCGTCAAAAACAACCTGAGCCGTAATCTCTGACCCTGCATAACCTAATTGATTGCTAATCGTTTGAGAGCTACTGCCTAGTGATGTGTTACTGGATAATGTTATGTCCGTGGTGTAAAAAATGTCACTAGAAGAGTCTTCTATTAGCTGTAGAGTTACGGCTTTGTTGCTTGTGTAGCTATTGTTGTATAACAAGCTAATGGTTACGTCGTCAGTAGTAATTCCTGAATAGCTTGCAAGAGAAACTGAGATCTCATTACCGATAAGCGTAAATGACTCTGCGGTATCCAATACCTCGTCTATCTCGCTATCATAAGACGAGTCTCCGTCTACGTCCCATACTAGTTGAGCTGTTATTTCGTCCATACCAAAGATACTTAGGTTATAATTATCTTCTTCTATTGGAGAGATAATCTTAGAGCTGGCTGCAAAATTTATCTCGTCGACAACAGTCGTTCCTGTTGCGTTGGAATAAATGATTAACCCTGACTCAGCGGCATCATTGTTGTTCGAAAAAGTATAGCGAGCCGTTGCTCCATCTTCACTAACATTCGAGATGCTTAGACCTCCTGATACCTGAATACTTTCTAGCGTAAAGGTGTCGTTTGTGAAAACAAACTCCTCTCCATCTACAAATATTCTTATTGATAGTGTTTGACCATGATAGTCTTTTAGGTCACCCAGCTCTATGTTAATAGAACTGCCTGTTGAGTTAGCATCAATCCCTGATGTTGATATGTACGTATCGATGTAATTATTCGATGAGTCGTATATCTCAACATAGATTTCACTTGCGGATATCACCGTAATTGTCGGATTATCTATTGTCATTTCCACAAGAGCAGATTGAATAGTCTCGTTACTTATATCTAAATCCTCAACAGAAATGCTTGGATTAGGCAATGCAACAAGGACCGTTACGTCATCGTGGTTTTCCCATGAGCTCGTAATCGAAATAATTTGACCCTTGTAATCAGATAACCCAGACCAAGATAGTGTTTTTTGAACATTATCATCGCCTGTATCAAAGTCTTCTGTTTGCGTGTTTTGCAATTCTAGACCTGTTGAAACGAGGCGGATTTTAAATGTACCCTCTTGTGTTTCTAGGTAGGAATTTGATCCAGTAACGTTAATACTAAAACCATCTTCTGTCAGAGAGTTATCATCTAATTCCATAGAAATATCAAGGCTCTGGTCTTCCAGTGTAACTGACGTACTCGCATAAATAATACTGTCGTCAGAGGCGTCTACTGCATAAAACGTAATTGATTCCCCTGAATATTCTCCTAGGTTCTCAAATTCTACATCAAATGACGTGATCGTATCTACTGGATCTATATCTACAGTCTGAGACGGTGGCGTTGTAATGATGTTTTCCGAAGAGTCTTCGAGTCTAAATATAACACTCTGGTCGTCCTCAAAATCACTCGTGTAACTAATACTGAAGATTGCATAATTATTACCAATATCAGTATCGGCAATTGTCATATCTATACCGTTTTTTGTTGTAAAACTTTGGTAGTAGAATGCTTGATTGGTTTCATCTTCGTCGTAGTTTGTGTAATAAAATACCTGATAGTCTGTAGCTGAATCCAAGTCTTCAACATCATCACTAATACTAAAAGTATCCCCACTGATGTCGTATGTTTCAGAAAAAACTTCGTCACCTGTCGAGTCTTCGGTAATAATTACTGTAACGTCCCCGCTGATATCTTCGGCAGAAATACTAGCTGCAATACTGGCATTGTTGGCATATGTCGTTATCGTACTCGAAAGCATCACAGCATTTACCAAACTACTATCTACAGTAATAGTGTCCGAGATAGATGTGCCTGAGTCTGATCCATAACTGAACAAGAATGTCTCATCGTCGTCACAGTTTTTTAAGAGAATGGTTAATTCTGATTCATCTGTGATTTCATCGTCTTCAATCTCAAAGGTTGCGGTCCCGTCTGTGCCTACAAAATTTGTAGTTGCATTGTCTATAAAATCTCCTTCTTTGTATACTTCCACTTCGACACAAACTGCATCTTCGGCTGTGGAGTCTTCAAACAATATGCTCCCAGAAAAGACTCCCGAATCTTCATCAAAAGATTTTTGAATAAAATCGCTTACTGTCACCGTGTAATCAGTGTCAGTATCGGCATCGGTTTCGCTATCAGTATCAATTTCATCAGAGATCGTGTCCCAGTCTATTGAAAATGATTCCGTGTAGCTTATCCCATTATCTGAAGTGATATATAGATAAAAATCCTCTCCGTAGTCTATTGAAACAAATATTTCATCAGTATAGGTTCCGTTTAATATCGTTGGGGGAGCTGATGCGCTCGGGTACCCGGTAGCTCTGGGGCTAATCCCGTATTTTAGATTATCAGGTGTTCCCGCTATGGTGAATTGAACCTGTATTGAGACACCGTTAATTTCTGATGAGCTATCATAGGATAGACTGGTGTATTCCATTGAGACAGTATCCTCTCTTATCTCAGATACTATTTCAAATTCGTCTTCTTCTGTGTTGCATGAGGTAACAAAGAAGATACTTAGCAATAAAAAGGCCATGCGACCTAAAAAATTTCTCATAATGTATGGTTTTAAATTATTATTCTATTTTAAAAAGTTTGCTTTTAATTTAACAAATATTTGACTATTAGTCAAATTATATTTCATAATTAATTTTAGATTTTTACTGGGGTATTAAAAAAAATACCCCAAGGGTATTTTTTATATATTAACCAGATATAATCGGTCTACGAGGATATGATCCCGAGTGCCGATTTGATGCGCTCATTTGTTTCGGTAATTTCTGGATCGATTTTTTCAATCGCTTGGTATGCCTGCGCAGGGGAGTATCCCAGTGCGACTAATGCATCAATAACGTCAGTATCTCCTGCGTGCTGATGTGATTCTGTTTCTCCTGCATAGTCTTTTAATTTGTCGCGCAACTCTACGCACATGCGTTCAGCTGTTTTTTTACCTACTCCTGGAACTGATGTCAGGAATGCAATATTGTCGTTTACGATTGCTTGATATAGCGTGTCGGTAGAGGCTAATCCAATCATCGCCAGGGCTGACCGTGGTCCAATTCCAGATACATTTAATAATTTTTTGAAAAAATATAATTCATTTTTTGTTTCAAATCCATATAAATCCAGTGCGGTTTCTCGGACAATTGTATGTATGAACAAGCTAATATCAGATTGCATTAATGCCCAATTTAATGTTTGTTCGGTGACAAAAATATTATATCCAACACCGCGTACATCTAGTGTTAGTGCCGCATCGATTTCGAATAGGGGTTTTCCAGTAATGTATGAGATCATGGGTTTATTATAGCAAAATAAAATAGCATCTCTATTAAGAGATGCTATAAATTTTTTGATAGATATTAAAATCTTTTTTGTCAAAGCAGTAAAAATGAACTTCTTTAGTTTCCTTGAATGAAAAATTTTCAATTACCTCGGAAACCACTTTTGCAGCCTTGTCTTTTGGGAATCGAAAAATACCAGTAGATATATTTGGAATAGCAATAGTTTTAATACCAAGATCTTCTGCTTTTTGCAGGATACTTGTGTATGTTTGCCTTAAGATCTCTTCCTCTTTGCTAAACCCTCCTTTCCATATTGGACCAACTGCGTGAATAATAAAATCATTCTGAAGCCTTCCTCCAGAGGTTACTACAACATTTCCTGGATTACATTTACCGTATGATTTCAATTGAGCCGCGATAGATTGACCGGCTTTTTTTCTGATTTGCCCATCAAGACCAAAACCAGGAGCAAGATGGCTGTTGGATGTGTTGACGATTGCTCCACCTGAGAAATTCAATATGTCACCTTGTTTAATAAAAATTTTCATCTGTATTATTTTTTTAGTTTAGGTTACATATAACTATATATATAGAATATTGTCAATTGATTATATAAAAAGTATAATACAATTATGTTTAATTTTGAAAAACCTACTATTGCAAAAAAAACACCCTCCACTAAATCACCTGAGATAATGCAACCTCCTTTTGAGATCCTGGAAAGGGGTGAGGCGCTGAAGTATATCTCGAATCAATATTCTCTAGGTGAAAGACCTGTTGTAACTGTCCCGCGAAAATATATTGATTTTCTTAAGGAAGGCTTAAGACCCTATACTACTTGGGTTGGGGTTGCTTTGATTGCTGCTACGTTTGGTCGAGAGCCTTATGAGTCAGACGATAGGGTTGTTGTAAATGTTAAAAATATCCCTCTTGAGCAAATAGAGCCACGTTTTACTGGTCCGAATAATAGTTTTAGTGGTGTAGTTGTTTTAAATCCTCCAATTCCGCCAGAATATATAGAGTACGATATTTAATTCGTATTTTTTTATTTCTTAAATATAATTAGGTTATGGATATGCAAACCCTCTTTGAAAACCGAAATATTCTTGTTATTAATAAACCCTCTGGTTTGGTGGTGCATGGCGATGGAAAAACAGATGAACCAACCGTCGTTGATTGGATTCTGGAACATTATCCAGAGATCCAGGGAGTTGGTGAAAATATGATTATTTCGCATCAGGGTACAGAGATCGAAATTCCTCGACCTGGAATTGTGCATCGAATTGATCGTGATACCTCGGGTATTTTGGTGATTGCAAAAAATCAGGAATCATTCGATCATTTAAAACAACAATTCAAAGACCGCCTGGTAAAAAAAACCTATCGAGCATTAGTATACGGATGGGTAAAAAATGACAGCGGAGAAATAGATCAACCGATTGGTCGCAGTGGCAAGGATTTCCGCATGAAAATGGCGGGATCGCATGCGCGTGGGAAATTACGTGATGCCTATACGGAGTACCGGGTTATTGAACGGTATATGGATCTACAATCAAAAAAAGACCAGCAAGGTCAATACCAAAAATATTCATTGGTTGAATGTTATCCGAAAACGGGTCGCACGCATCAAATCCGTGTTCATCTGAAATGGTTGAATCATCCAATTGTTGCTGATTCTCTGTATCGAGGTAAACGTAAAGAATTACTAGGGTTAGATCGTACAGCATTACACGCATTTGGAATTACATTACGTGATATTGATAATCAAGAAGTTTCTGTGCAAGCTCCAATGTCAAATGATATGCAGAATGCAATATCTGATTTAGATTTAGAAATTTCTGATCCACAGGAAAATCATTTATAATATGAATATGAAAAAACGATTTAAAAAATCTGCATTCTTTTTGATGATGCTAGGTTTGGTTATTGCATCTGTTGCGGGAATTTTTGGTTTTCAAGAGTATCAATTAATGCAATATGGAGATTCGGTAGTTGGACAAGTTACTCATATTGTTGAGTTTTCCGCGATCAATGGGGATGGACTCTATCGACCTGAAATTACCTATCAAACCAGTCAGGGTGCTATGGTATTTATTCCGTCTTGGGCGTCAGATGTATCATATACTATTGGTGAACCTGTTGATCTACGTGTTTCTGGTGATCGAGCTACGGTTGATTCATGGAGTCACCCTGGGAATATTTTGATTCTTGTTGGTTTTGTTACTGGGTTGATTCTATTTGTGTTGGGTGCAGTGTGGTTTGCAAGCTATCGAAAACACTATAATGATATTGCTCGACTAAAACGCACTGGCCGTCGTATATCTGCTCGATGTATTCATTACGATGAGGTGGATGCTGTGGCTGATGGGGCGGATGGATTCGTACTACATTTACAACAAGAAAATTCCAAACGAACATTTATCACCAAGCCAATTTTTAGCAAGATTTCAATTGAGGTGATACAGGAGCAATCATTTGATGTTTATGTTGACCCTGAAAAACCAACACATTATTATATTGACCTAGAAAAATATCTTGGGCACCCTGTGGGGTAACTATTTCTCTGGATCTTGTCTATGTATAAAAAAACAAACCGTCGAGGGTTTGTTTTTTTGTATATAGATAAAAAGTTTTCAAGATTTTTATAGAAAATAAAATTTTATCAGACTGGTTATTGCAATGAGCCCAAAAAATATTTCTAATACCAGGTTTGACCAATTGCGGTCAACATAGACTCGAATCCCCAACAGGATTGCTGCTACAAGATTAGAGAATCCGTAGATTGGACCTGTTGATTCAATATATCCCCAGGTATTCAATGCATACGCGATAAATAATATGGTTGTCCCTGTCCATCCAATAGTGTTAATAATTAATGAGTGCTTTTGATTCTTCATTATTTAGATCATACATTATATGGTGTTATTCATGAAGTGTTATGTGCATGTATGTTTCGTAGGTTGATATATATAGTAACTGTGATAATCTGATAAGCATTATGAGTAAAGTTAAATCACAATTCCTTCCAGAATCAGTTCGAAATCGTAAGGATCTCGACATCCGAGCCGGAGATACGGTTCGTGTAAACGTAAAGATTCAAGAAAAAGGAAAAACTCGAATTCAATCATTTGAAGGGCTCGTTTTGGCACGTAAACACGGTGCTGAAAACGGAGGGACATTTACTGTCCGAAAAGTTTCTAATGGTATTGGTGTAGAACGAATTTTCCCGTTGTATTCACCAGCTATTGATTCTATTGAAATCTTGCGACGTGCAAAAGTTCGTCGTTCAAAACTTTATTTCTTGCGAGATGC
>CAZQWK010000029.1:0-1486 GCA_964597245.1 uncultured Candidatus Saccharibacteria bacterium
GTTTTTTGGTGTTCAATGTTTCAAATCCTGAAATCGTTGCAAAAGCATCAAATGCAGCAACGATATCTTTTGTTTTACCAGATACTCCTTCAAATGAATCAACAAAAATTACTTGTCCATCGCGTACTTTTTGTGACAGAGCCACCAAAAGAGCTTTTCGACGCATTTTTTTGTTAATTTTTTGTGAGTAGTCTTTATCTGATCGAGGTCCGAAAGTAACTCCTCCCCCAACCCAGATTGGTGATCGGCGTGAACCATGACGAGCCTGTCCGGTTCCTTTTTGTCGCCAAGGTTTTTTACCTCCTCCGCGAACTTCTGAACGATCCTTGGTATGAGCGTTTGATTGCCGTGCATTTGCCTGCATAGCAACTACTACCTGATGCACCAAATCCCCGTTCCATTCTAATCCAAAAATATTTTCTGGAAGTTCAATAGTACGTGATTCTGCACCTGTGTGATTATATACTGATGTTTTCATACGTCTGTGTATTATCGAGCTACGACTTCGAGAAGAGTTCCTCGTCGCCCTGGTAGCGCCCCTTTAACCAATAATTGTCCATTTTTTGCATCAACAGCAACAACCTCTAGGTTTTTTACTGTAACACGATCTGAACCTGTTCGACCTGCCATTCGAGTACCTTTAAATACACGAGCTGGACCAGTTGCTCCAATAGAACCTGGTCGACGAGTATCATGTCGGTGCCCATGAGATGTAGGAGCTCCTCCAAAGTTGTGTCGTTTTACAACACCTTGGAACCCCTTACCTTTTGATGTTCCTGAAACAGCGACGATATCGCCAGCTTCAAAAATTGATGCATCAAAAGTATCTCCTACTGATAAATCAGTAGTTTCTCCGTTTTTTAGACGGAATTCTTTTACAAAGCGGAAGTTTCCTTTTCCAGCAAAATGACCTTGCTGAGCTTTGTTAATGTTTTTTTCTTTTCGTTCTCCAGATGCAATTTGTACTGCATTGTATCCATCAGTTTCTGATGTTTTCAATTGAGTAACTGTTGCCTGAGGAACAGAAATAATTGTCGCAGGAACAACAACACCTTCTTCGGTAAAGAATTGTGTCATTTGTTCCTTTGTTCCTAGAATATATTTCATATCATGTGTGTTCATGTCTCTCTGTGTAATACAGAGAACAGTGGAACAAGGCTAATTGGTTAGCGCACAAACGCCCAGCGTAGAAAACAGAATATTTCTGTACTCTACGCTGGGCATTGTATGCACCAACGTTAGTAATCGGTAATAATGAATTACATCATCTTTACGTCGATGTCGACACCAGATGGTAGATCCATATTAGTTAACGCCTCCACAACCTTAGGAGTTGGATCGATAATATCGATTAATCGCTTGTGTACTCGCGTCTCAAACTGCTCACGTGCATCTTTATATACAAATGATGCTCGGTTTACAGTATACTTTTTAATTTCTGTTGGAAGCGGGATTGGACCTCGTGTTTCGGCTTCATACGATGAAG
>CAZQWK010000029.1:1496-7512 GCA_964597245.1 uncultured Candidatus Saccharibacteria bacterium
TGTATCCATAATCTGTTTTACAGATTGATCAAGGATTTTGCTTTCATACGCACGAACACGAATTCGCAAGGTACTTCCTGCTTTTTTATCAGCTGCCATAGTGGCACTTATTATTACTCGAGCCGAAGCTTAAGCAATAATATTTGTAACAACTCCAGCTCCAACAGTTCGTCCTCCTTCTCGAACAGCGAATCGCATGTTGTCATTGATAGCTACTGGTACCTGAAGTTTAACTTTCAAGGTAATAGTATCTCCTGGCATAACCATTTCTGTTCCTTCTGGAAGTTCAATTTCTCCAGTTACGTCAGTAGTTCGGATGTAGAACTGAGGTTTGTAACCTTTGAAGAATGGTGTATGTCGCCCTCCTTCTTCTTTTTTCAATACATAAATTTCTGCATCGAATTCAGTATGAGGAGTAATAGTTCCTGGTGCAGCAAGAACCTGCCCACGAGTAATGTCATCTTTTTTAACTCCTCGTAGTAGGATTCCAGCGTTGTCTCCAGCTAGACCTTCTTGTAGTTGTTTGTTGAACATTTCAACTCCAGTAACAGTTGTTGATGAAGTTTCCTTGATTCCAACGATTTCGATAGTTTCTCCAACTTTTACTTTTCCTTGTTCGATTTTACCTGTAACCACTGTTCCTCGTCCTTCGATTGAGAAGATGTCTTCTACTGGCATTAGGAATGGCTTATCAAGTTCTCGAACTGGGTCTGGGAAGTAAGTATCCATAGCATTAACAAGATCTAGGATTTTTCCTACCCACTGATCATCAGCTGAATCTGCTTCTAGAGCTTTCAATGCTGATCCCATAATTACAGGAGCGTTATCTCCATCAAATTCGTATTTAGTAAGAAGATCTCGTAGTTCCATTTCTACTAGCTCTACCATTTCTTCTTCACCTTCCATCATATCCATTTTGTTAATGAACACGATGATGTTTGGAACACCAACTTGTTTAGCAAGAAGGATGTGTTCTCGTGTCTGTGGCATTGGACCATCAGTCGCAGCACATACGATAATAGCACCGTCCATCTGAGCAGCACCAGTAATCATGTTTTTAATGTAGTCCGCGTGACCAGGCGCATCGATGTGAGCATAGTGACGTGTATCTGATTCGTACTCGTTGTGTGAGATTGAGATAGTAATTCCTCGTTCTCGTTCTTCTGGAGCGTTATCAATTCCTGAAACGTCTCGCATTTTAACTGTTTTACCTGCAAGGTTTAGTGAGTGCAAGATAGCAGCAGTCAAAGTAGTTTTTCCGTGGTCAACGTGACCAATAGTTCCCACGTTTACGTGAGTTTTGTCTCGGTTAAATTCTGACATGAATTTTTTAAATTAAATATGAGCGATACGTAATCTGACGGCCACCCTGTTTGCGCGTTTGGGTGTGTGTTGCATCTGATCATTGGTACCATTGCTCGCTAATTAATATTTCGCCATCTAGAATCTAGATGAACGAAAAGCACAACAACACAAGATGTGATACCACACATATTATTATTATAAGATGCTCTGTCAAGGGCTTTTCCCCAAAAAAGCTTTATTTTTCAAGGGTTTTAAAGGACATTTGTCTTTTAAAAAGGACATCTTTTACGCAGCAAAAGATGTCCTTGTGAAAGGGTTATTTTATAAGGGTTTTAAGAAAATAAAATTAACCTCGATCGAAAAGTAGTATATTTTTATCCACCTTAGATAATCAACCCTAGTCCCTCAAAAGATCTATCTGACTCTGCAAAAAATTAATTTTATCACGCAAAGGCTTATTTAATATAAGATTATCCGGCAGACCATCGAGTAATTCTTTTTCTTTTGCCAAATGGTAACCCAACAGAAATAACCTGTTTTCTTTATTTATAGGATAGTTGTATTCATCTAAAAATTCCACATCTGGATGAACTCCTATTTCATGCAATTTAGGAATCAAAAAATCCCAGTTCGCACTACTTAGATCAATTTTTGACTGTAATTCAGAAAAATCTTCTGGCTCATTAATGAATCTTAAAACAGCAAATTCAATTCCATTCTCAGGATGCCTAGACACTTCTTCCTTCAATCTTTTTTCAAAGATGGTTTTGTTGCGATTGCCACTATGATCAACAAAAGCAAAATCGTATTTTTCATCCTGGAAAAGATCGGCAGATATAAAAGAATCTCCAGCCTCTTGAATGTAATCCGATAATCTCTCCTCATTAACCACCCCTCCTTTTTTTTCCATAGAAAGGAGTCTTTCTGCCATTCCATGCAAATTATTTTTTCGTAAAACCCTTAAGGATTTTGCAAGATCATCACGATACTCCTTGGTTTCTGGTTTAATATTTTCTTGTACTTTTTTTGCAATATTTGGTTTAGGGAAATTTTCCATATTTTTTGACAATTTTAATTAATAATTTTATAAATTATTTTAACATCCGCAAAAAAAAATCAATTAAAATTGATGATTTTTCGATCTTTGGAACAAAATTATTTATCACAACAAACACCCTCAAGAAAAATGATAAAACAAGATAAGGTTCGCGGCTATGAGTTTTTTATATCCTGAGACATTCAATACGATGAAAAACAAAGGGTTCTCAATACAAAGCAATTGCAACAACGACACCCCTCCTCCTATGGTACCCAGAAAACATATAAGAGTAGTGCGCAGCACCACTCTTGCATACCCCCTCGCTTGCGGTAATTAAAAAGCGAAATCAATAAAGAAATTCGCTTGTTATAGTTCTGTTAAAATCTCTGGTCCATCTTCGGTAATCAATACTGTATGTTCCACATGTGCAGAAACCTGCCCGTCACGTGTTGAAACCGTATACCCATCATCATGGAATTTTACATCAGATGTTCCTAGATTAAACATAGGTTCAATCGCCAATACCATTCCTGGTTTAATTTTTGCTCCTGTTCCTGGCTTACCATAGTTTGGAACATATGGATCCTCGTGCACCGCGCAACCTACCCCATGACCTGATAGCTCACGGACATTTCCATATTTTTTATTATTAAATGATTCGATTGCGTGACCAATATCACCAATGGTATTTCCAGGCCTAGCAGCATCAATCCCAATTGCCAATGCCTCGTATGCATCATATACCATTTGTCGTTTTTCATCTGATACCTGCCCTACTATTACCGTACGCGCAGAATCTGTAAATAGATTTTTATATTTTAGACCTAAATCAATCGAAACAATATCTCCTGATTGAATAATCATATCTGCAGTTGGAATACCATGCACCACCACATCATTAATCGATACACATAATGATGCTGGGTATAATGGATAAGTATGATCAGGTCGATAGTTCAAAAATGATGGCTCAGCACCTACTTTCCGTACCTTTTCCTCGGCGATATTATTTAATTCTAATGCTGACATTCCTGGTGTAATCAGGTCTTCGAGTTCGTTTAAAATTCGTGCATGAATTTTCCCTGCCTCGCGCAGGATTTCAATTTGTTCTGGGGTTTTAATAGTAATTGCCATATATCACCATCGTATCAAATTAATAAAAATAAAACACTAGGAGTACAAGAAAAAGAGGTCTGAGACCTCTTTTTTATACCAAAAAATATCAATTTCCACCTATACAACGCTGATCCGAAACATGAAACCAATCAGAATCAGAGAAGGCATTACCCGAGCTTGGATAGGTTTGCATGCAATATTTTGGATCCTCGCCAAGCTCGTAGAAATTAGACCAATTCCCACCATCTCCTGATTCCAAATCTGAATAAGCCCCAGACAAAAGATTTATAAACATACCATAGGTTTGATAATTATTAACCGATCTTGAATGATAATAAATTCCAATATGATCAGTACCCAGATCAGCCTCGAGATCTAAATTTATATAATTAGAAAGCTCGTCCTCAAAACAAGGGTCTCCTGCAACATAAAACATAGCCAATCGACATGGTGGATAACCTCCATTATCCAAATAATACATCTCCAGAGCCTTCTCGATATTCTTAGTCATTGCTAGCCTGCTTGTATCCCGAGCTCTTTCTCTTGCCTCATTCAAGTTCGACATCACCATAGATGCCAATACACCAATAATGGCCACAACCACCAATAACTCAATCAAGGTAAATCCTTTATTTTTCATATCTTTTATTGTAACAAAAAAAACGATTATGAAATAATCGTTCCTTCAAATTCCTTACCTGCCAAATAATTGGATAGGTTTTCAATTGATGCACCCAATACCGCGACGCTGATACCGTGGTCTTGGGCTTTTTTAGAGGCCACTGGATCAAATGGGGCTGACATTCCCGGCGTCCATTCTGATGGAATTAATGCCCGATATTCATCCCATGATAATGTTTCGTATTTTACCGCATCTGAATTTGTTCGTGGATCAGCGCTGTACACATGTGTCGTATTCGAGAAATTGATAATACGTTTTGCACCTGATACCTCAGCCATTTCTACAGCATCAGTGTCTGATGAGCATCCTGGTTCCCAGGCTCCTACGATAATCAATGATTCTTTTACTCGATCCAAATCCTGTGGTCGCAAAATGACCTCGTCATGAATATCTAAATCTGAAAATGCACGGAATAATAATTCACAATTTAAATGAATAGATTTAATTCCAACCCAGTCCAATGACTCTGAGTCATTTACATTCAGATCCTTCAATGCACCCTGATAGATACGAGCAGTTTTTCCACCACCCACAACTAATGCGATCTGATACCCATCATCAGTGAAATGTTCTACCATTTCTTTTAGTGATTTGATAAATGGAATATCGATTGATTCTGGAACCAGCAGTGATCCACCCATGGCGATAATAATTGTTTCTTTGAAATTCTTCATGATTCTCCTATTTATTTAGTAATTAGCCCCTTAATGTTTTCTTGAATATCCTCCACACTACCCTCTCCGTTAATATCAACAACGGTATAGTTTTCATGATTTCGCAGTGTTTCAATTGATGGTAATACTTCTTCGTTAAAGAATTTAATACGATTATTGACCGCATCCATATTCACATCATCACCACGACCTCGTTCAAGCATGCGGCGACGAACCTCTTCCTCTGAAACATCAACATGGATTACTAATGCCTTTTCTCGGCCATAGTATCGCAAGGCCTTTTCTAGTGTTTCTGTTTGTGGAATAGTTCGAGGATATCCGTCTAGAATTAATATTTGATTTTCATCAACTAAGTTTTCAACAAAACCATTAATTAATAGCCAATCTGTGAAAAAATCTGGCACCAACTCACCACGTTTCAGAATTTCACGCAGGCGTTCGCTGGTATATCCATCCCCCTTGATCATTCCACGAAACAGACTACCTGACTCGAAATGATATACAGATTTATTTAATTGCTCTTGTAAATACTCCTTCAGTAAATTAATTTGGGTTCCCTTTCCAGATCCAGAACGACCCATCACAATAATAGTATTATACGTATTCATATCACCAACGATTATAGCAAATAAACTACGATAATAAAAAAAACAGATATCACATCTGTTTTTTAACAAGTCAAAAGAACTTCTAGTCGACGACTATACCCTAGATCGAAATGATCTACTCCCAAACTACTACTAATACGGTCACTACTACAATTACCAGCCATATGGTTTTCATCCAGTAAATATGGATTTCCCCAGGGGTCCGTAAAATAAACCTCAGCAACAGAAGGATCCTCCCCTGCAGCCTCGACAATTCGGGTAATAGACAATTCCCAGCGAGGGATACATGCAGATAAATCAGGGGAAATACGACAACTATTCATGCAATCGGTACAGGTACTTCCTGTTACTTGCCATAAGAGCTGGTTTTGGTTTACTGTTGCGGCCACCATCATTTTTTCTATTTGATTAATCTCTGATAGCATTGCAGCATATCGAGCCTTGTCTCGAGCCTCACTGAGACTCGACATAACCACAGACGCCAAAACACCAATAATGGCTACCACAACCAATAATTCAATTAAGGTAAATCCTTTATTTTTCATATCTTTTATTGTAACAAAAAAACGATTATGAAATAATCGTTTAGATA
>CAZQWK010000030.1:0-7507 GCA_964597245.1 uncultured Candidatus Saccharibacteria bacterium
TATTGATTTTGAAGATTCATCGATTCCTGTTATGGATGAAATACTTGTTACGCTAGATCATGATGGGAATATAATTAGGGAAAAATCACTATATGACATTTTTTCCTATTTGCTTCCTGAAGAGATTCACCAAAGAATTTTTGAATACATAAAAGAAAAAAATATTTATCTTGATCTTCAGGATGAACCTGATGATTATTACCTTAAATCAAATGAACCTTGGGACGTATTTCATATGAATAGTCTTCAATTGATAGAGCAAGATCATGAATTATTCAAAAAAGGTCAGTTTCTGGTTTCCATGAGAACAATAAATACTATTGCTGTATTTGATCCGGTAAGCAATGATGTTGTATGGGAATATACTGGCGATCTTATTAGACAGCATCACCCAACACTTCTGGAAAACGGGAACATACTTATTTATGATAACGGCGGAAACGTTGAATATCCAGTCGCTATTATTGACGGAAAAAAAATGGAGAGGGATTTACCCGAGCGTCTTTATACTCGGTTAGTAGAAATTGATCCTAATACAAAACAGATCGTATGGGAATACATGGCTGCTGAGCCGGAATCTTTCTATAGTAAAATTATGGGAAGTGCGCAGCGCCTAGAAAACGGAAATACACTTACCATAAATGCGTTTGAGGGTATTATTTATGAAATTAATCCTGATGGTGAAATTGTGTGGGAATTTGAGCCTGAGCATCAAAATGCAAATTTTTATCGAGTCTATCGGCTGAACTCAGAGCAATCTAATTTTTTTAAAAATATACCAAAGTAAAACAGCATTTAATATGCTGTTTTTTACTCTTTTTTGTTATAGTAACTATATGAAAATTATTTTTTCTCCATCCAAAAAACAAAATAGATCTTCAGAGGTTTTTGACCAGATATCTGAGCCTATGTTTTCTGAGCAGGCCCAAGAGGTCAGGGCTAGCATGCAGAAGTTCTCAAAAACAGAGCTACAGAAAATCTTAAAATTATCAGATGCGCAAGTGGATTCTGTATTTGATCTATACCATGGTGGTAATTTGATCCAATCTGCCGTCTGTTTGTTTTCGGGTACATCATTTGCTGCCTTGGATGTTCCATCATTATCTCATTCGCAGATTGATTACCTGCAGCAGTATTTGCGAATTATGTCTGCAATGTATGGAGTACTGCAACCACTAGATCAGGTTGTGCCGTATCGTTTGGATATGAATGATCGAATATTTACACAACAAAATCTATATGATTTTTGGAAACCTTGTCTGGAGGAGTATTTTGATTCCGGTGAATTAATTATCAATTTAGCTTCTGCTGAATATACAAAAATGATTCCAAAGAATTGCAGGAGTAACATGATTGATTGTATTTTTTATATACGGAAAGAAAATGCATTAAGATCCGTATCGGTTTTTTCAAAGCAGCAGCGTGGTAATTTGTTGCGATATATGGCACAGAATCATATTGCTGATATTGGTTGTGTAAAAAAATATAGTGATAATGGTTTTGTCTTTAGTTCTGAGTTATCAGATGATAAAAAATACATCTGGGTAAAAGATGTATAGTAGTGATATGTATCGTTTAGAAAATGAAACCTTTGGCGGGTGTGTGTTACGGTTGGCAATGGCTATACCTATGGGTTGTGTCGCAACCTATGGTGATATTGCTCGGGCTGCTGGAGGTGGCCCGCAATCAGCACGTAGTATTACGGGTATTTTGTCTCGTGCATATAAAAATGGAAATACCGATATTCCATTTCATCGTATTGTATATAGTAATGGGCGAGTTTGGATTGGTAATCAGGCGGATTCTATGCGTATGCAATTGTATGCACAAGAGGGTATAAAAATTAATGAACAGGGGCGTATTGTTGATTTCGATCAAGTTCGATATGAGTTTTGATACCAGGTGATCGGTTTGTAATCCCTGGGTTTTTTATTGTATACTGATATATATGAAAAAAACTATTATTTTTGCATTGGCTACTGTTCTAATTTTACCAATAAGTGTTTCTGCACGCAGAGACTCTGCACTACAAGAGAAAATTAATAAGCTGGGTGACGAACCTGTCACAACATTTCCTATTCCGGTAACCTTTGATGTTTCGGTGGGGGATTTTACTGATACCTGGGGAGAGGCTCGGTCAAATGGGCGAACTCATGAGGGTACTGATATTATTGTTCCACGAGGTTCATTTATTTCATCACCAACCGACGCGGTGGTAACTCGTATCGAGGAAACTGGTCGAGGGGGTATTGTGGTGTGGACAGCAAACCCTGGGGGCGAAAAATTCTACTACGCACATTTGGATTCGGTATTCGCAGAGCTGGAGATTGGTGATGAGTTGGAGCCCGGGGATTTGATTGGTTTTGTAGGTAATACAGGGAATGCATCTGGTGGTGCTCCTCATCTGCATTTTGGTGTTTATGATGATGATTATAATGCCAGTAATCCATTTGCTCGCATGGATCACGAGTTCACGAATGATCAGCGTGTTCGAACACTTATGCAGTATCTGTTGTATTTGATTGATCTGTTGGGACTGGATCCTGATGATTTTGATTTATAAAAACCGTTAGGGTTTTTTATTTTTCTATGCCTCGACAGACGTTGGGTGATTTAATATAATGTATTATGTGGAATAACTATTTGTGTTGTTCGGGTGTGGGTTTTTGATCTCTTACTTTTTTCAGAAAAATGAGAGATAGTATTCCTCATACTATTCGTATTTATTGGTATTTAAAATTAATTAAGATGTTTTTAAAGGATAAAAAAGGTTTTACTCTTATAGAGTTGTTGGTGGTTATTGCAATTATTGGCGTATTGTCAGTAATCATTGTCCCGTCTGTTCGCTCAGCTCAGAACAAGGCAAAGGCTGCGCATTTCGTAGCGCAGGTAAATCAGATTGAGAAGGCCTTTTTGGCAACATATATTGATGAGAATAGAAATGATTGGTGGACAGAGTCTGAGATTGGAATAGGGAACCCTACGCTTGAGAATATTATTAATATTGAAACAGGTGCATTGAGTGGCTTCTCCGAATACTATAATGCTGAGCCTTCAAACTATATTACAAGTGCCGAGTTGCGATACGATAATGACGGTGATACTTATACCGCATGTAGCGGATCAGGTTCATACTGGAGTGGTATAACCTTGACGTTCTGGGATGTGAAATGGGAATTGGTTGATCAGGTCGATCGACTGGTGGATCCAGAGCCTGATGGCGCATGTGGAAAAATTAGACATACTCGAATGGGCGCAAATGATCTATGTGATGATTCTGCGAATCTATGTGAATTAAAGGTGAGTTTGGATAATTATTCAGATTTTTAAAAGACCAAATTGGTCTTTTTTTGTGTGGTATTCATAGGTTTTTGCTCTGTAAAAAGATCATTTTTTGGTATATTGAATGTTATGAAAAAAGTAATTAGTATTTTCTGGTTTCGTCGTGATTTACGTCTGGATGATAATCATGGGTTATTTCAGTCGCTGCAGTCTGGTACACCCGTGCTTCCTATATTTATTTTTGATCCCGGAATTCTGGATCAGTTACCATCTGATGATCATCGCGTTACCTATATTCATCAGCAGGTATCGCAATTGAATCGTGAATTACAAAAAAATGATTCTGGCTGTGCTGTGTATTACGGAAATCCTATTGACGTCTTTCGGCGGTTGCTGGCTGAGTATGATGTGCAAAATGTTTATGTAAATCGTGATTACGAACCTGCTGCAATTACGCGAGATACAGAGATTGCAGATCTCTTAAAAAACCAGGGTGTGCCATTTAATACCTATAAAGATCAGGTGATTTTCGAACAGGACGAAGTTGTCAAAGATGACGGAAATCCATATGTAGTATATACGCCATATATGAAACGCTGGCGAGCACGATTCAATCCTGCTACAGATTTACCAGATTATGATGTCGTGGATTACAGTAATAATTTTATTGCCGATAATCAATTACCATTTCTAACTTTATCTGATATTGGTTTTACGGAATCAAAAATTGCGGCGCCAACATGCTCTACTGATTTAGATGTATTGGCCAATTATGGGAATACGCGTGATTTCCCGGCTGAATCAGGTACCTCGATGGTAGGGCTTGCGCTGCGATTTGGTACTATTAGTATTCGTAGGCTGGTATCCCAGGCGTTACTGGTCGAGGATGATACCTATTTAAAAGAATTAATTTGGCGTGAGTTTTTTATGCAAATTTTGTGGCATTTCCCATATACAGTAAATCATGCCTTTCGCGAGCAATATGATACTGTTCCGTGGCGAAATAACATTGATGAATTCGAGAAATGGAAAACAGGTCAAACAGGGTATCCAATGGTTGATGCTGGTATGCGTGAATTAAATGCGACAGGGTATATGCACAATCGCGTGCGTATGGTTGTAGCCAGTTTTTTGTGTAAACATTTATTAATCGATTGGCGCTGGGGAGAGCGGTATTTTGCAGAGAAATTGTTTGATTTTGAATTATCATCGAATGTAGGAAATTGGCAATGGGCTGCCGGCAGCGGAGTAGATGCGGCACCATATTTCCGAGTATTCAATCCAGAAACTCAAATGAAAAAATTTGATCCAAATAATGAATATGTGCGGAGATGGGTTCCTGAATATTTTGGTATTGGATATGTACAGCCAATGGTGGAACATAAATTCGCTCGCGAACGCGCTATCGAAACCTACAAAACAGCATTGAGTAATTTTGAAAAATAAAAAACTACCGTGACGGTAGTTTTTTCTTGCGACACTTATCAGAGCAGTATTTTACCTGATCCCAGATTCCTCGGCTGGACCAGCGTTTACGATTATAGAATATACGATTGCAGCCGAGACAGATTTTTGATTCATTCGTGTGTGCGATAATTTTTTTCTGTTGGTTTTTCATGTATTTTTTATTCAACTATTCAATTGGGTGATTGAATATATATTTAGGAGAAGAGATTGTTATTGGTTGTGTTTAGGTAATTATCTTTGGTTTTTATGTAGTTTTTTTTCTGCTCGTCGGTGAATTTTGATGCTCGGTTGGTAACAAAAAACATACGTCCATTGGGGATTAATTTTTCTAAATGCTTAATCACAAAACTCCAATATAGTGCATCCCAGATTTCATTCCAGGGTCCTTTTTTGTAATTACTCATTTTGCTGATGTAGTTTGATCCGCTGATGTAGGGTTTGGTGGTCATTAATCCATCTGATGTATTTTGTGTCATTCCGTATACATTTGGAACCATGACCCAATCATAGCTATCGATAAACATTTCCATAAACCATCTATATACATCGTCGGGATTTGTTTCGTTGAGGAACAAGAAGTTTCCATGCAGCATCAATCGCTCGATATGGTGAGCATATCCTGTTTTCAAAATACGATGAATTGATTCGTCTATTGGGTCGATGTCTGTTGATGCATTCCAATATCCTGGATTGATAGGTTTACTATGGTTCCAGTAGTTACCACGTCGCATTGTGGTTCCGTGGTGTTCGTACAGCATTCTAATGTATTCTCGCCATCCAATGATTTGTCGCACGAATCCCTCCAGGGAATTGATCGGAATATTATTTTCCTGTGCGTAGGTAATTGATTGCTGCAGGACCTGCATAGGGTCTAATAGCCCAACATTTAATAGCGGGGAAAGTACTGAGTGGTACAAAATTGATTGACCTGAAACCATCGCATCCTCGTATACGCCAAATTTATTAAATCGAACACGTAGGAATTCTTGAAACCATATTTGTGCATCATGGTGGTTCGTAGGGTACCAGAATGTTGATGTAAATCCAGGATGATTTTTAAATTTTTGTAATACATAGTTATGCGCCTCCTGTACGTATGTATTGCTATAATTGCTAGGTTCGACTGGTATGTTTGGTATTTCAGATTTTGGAATTTTTTTACGATTTTCATCATCGAACGACCAACGTTCTCCTGTTGGTTTGCCATCTGGTTCGATAAGTATATTTAATCGTTTCCGTTGGTGTTTGTAGAATTCATGCATGAAATATTTTGGATTCTGTTCATGCCATGATTGATTGTCTGTGGGTGTATTGATGAATAGGGGGGAGTTGAGAAATGTAATCCGGGACTCGCAGCATCGTTGAAGGCGTCGCTGCAGCAGGTAATCCGTAGGGTCTACACATATAATATTTTCCGCTTGGTCTATTTCCGGGATAATATCGACTATTGTTTTTATTGGGTCATATTCTATGTAGGTAACATTAGCACCTTGCTGTTTCAGGTGTTGCTCATACTCTTTCATGCTGGCTCGGTGAAAGAGAATTTTTTGTTTATGAAATTTTATTTTTGTATGCTTGTCACCAAAAAATAAACTATCCTCAATGAGGTATACCTGTTTTGTGTGTTCTAGCACAGGGTGATTTTCAAAGAGTTGGTGTGGGAAGATAAGTCCAATTGAATTCATGTTGTCAGTATATCAGGGTTTATGTTTTTTTCTGAGTTTGTGATCAAAATAAAAATAACGAGTATTATGTATACTCGTTATTTTTCTAATCGCAACAATTCTAAGATTTCTAACATCTGATTTTTAATATTTTTTTGTTCGCTCGGTATTTTTTCGATATGTTTTTCGCATTGGTTGTACTCTTCTTGGTAGGGTGAATAGAGATCAACGGTACTAAATATTTTTGTTAGTCTTTCGCTATCCTTGTTTGTTCGGCAGTCGATAATTTCAGCGAGTAGATCGGGTTGATTCTTTTTAAGGTGTAGTGTTACCCAGGTTGTTTGACCCTCAAAAATATCCGCAAAACGTGTTTTACCGCTATTTGTGTCGATGCAGTCAATAATGTCGTCTCGAATTTGGAAAAGTAATCCGAGATTTTTCATGTGCTCGTCTATGGTTTCAATCGTTTTTATAGACCTGTCGCCATTAAGCATTACACCTAATCGTGCCGGACTGATAAACGTATACCATGCTGTTTTCAGCTCGTGACGCGCTAGGACTTCTTCTTCGGAGGTTTCTTCTATTTTTTGATTCATACCAAAAGAATCTAGATATTGACCATGGATGGTTCGCTGAATCATGGTGCGAAACTCTTCAAATAGCGGCTTTGGTAATTCTGCTGCGGTGCTGATTGCTGATGCCAAAAAAACATCACCAATTAAAATCGCAATATCTTGCCCTAATCGAGTATTTTCTCGTGAGAATGTCTGTATGGCGGTATGTATTGTTGGAACCCCGCGCCGTAGCTCTGACTCGTCCATAATATCATCGTGGATAAGTGCAGCTAGGTGAAATAGCTCAACAGCAATACAGAGATTTTTTAGGTTCTCGCCTGTGTTAATGTTTTCGTTTGCGAAAAAATTAATAAGAAAGGGTCTAATTCGTTTTCCTCCTCGTGTATAATTCAAAACAAAGTCAGTCAATGGTCCATCCAATTGGGTTACAACCGGGTTAAAGTCAGCTTGCTCTTTTAGTATTTTTTTAATTTCTTGCTCAAAGAGGGGGTTGAATATTTTTTTAAATTCTTCTATTTT
>CAZQWK010000031.1:0-7413 GCA_964597245.1 uncultured Candidatus Saccharibacteria bacterium
TCTTCTTCCATTAATTCATAAAAATGTTCAAAAATATCCGGCATCAAATACCATGATGGCCCCATGTCGAATGTGAATCCATCAGCACTGAAAATGTTTGCACGACCACCAATGGTGGCATTTTTTTCCAAAACGGTTACCTGGTAGCCTCGTTTTGATAATAGGGCAGCGGTACCTAATCCACCAATCCCAGAACCAATGATAATAATATGTTTTTGGTTTTTGTTCATGGTTTGTATTGTAGCGTGGATAGAGTTTTTGGGAAATAAAAAAGGTAGCATTAATGCTACCTTGGGTTTTTTGTTTTTACCAAACCGGACCCTCTGAATTAAATTCAATCCATCCTGTTTTGTTGCGCAGATCAATGTATCCTTTGTAATGAAAAGGTTTTTGTTGATTGACTGAGATTTTTTCTCCTTGTTTTGTTATTGCGACAAGCCTGGCTTTAAATAGAAATCTATTACCTGATCCATCTTCTTTTCCTAGCTGTTGCACATGTAAACTGTACCCTGTATTTTTTTTATCAACTAGGTATAGAAAACTATTTTTTCCTAGCACTGTGTTTGCTAGTGATAAATGGTTTTCGTTGTGGGTAATCTGAATTGTCTGTACTTGAACATTTGTTTGCATTAATATTTTATTTTAAAATTTCTAAAAATAATATTACATTAATAATTACATATGTCAATGTATTTAGAGTGCTATAATAAGGCTATGAAAAAAATCATCATCACCGGAGGATCTGGGTTTTTGGGAGCCCAGATTGCTCAAAAACTATTAGATACTGGAGGGTATGAAATTGTTGTTCTGGATATTGTACCGCCACGGATTCAGGACGATCAGGTTTCATATTTTGAGAAAAATTTAATGGAATCATTTGATGAATCTGCGGAATATGAATTATTAAAAAATCCATTCGCGGTTATTCATTTATCTGGAAGAAATATTTTTGGGCGATTTACTGGCCAGCATAAACAGGCAATCTATGATACGCGGGTGATTGGCTCGCGGAATTTGGTGAAATTATTCAATCGACCTGAATATCGACCGCAATCATTGGTGGCCGCATCAGCGGTTGGATATTACGGTGACCAGCCGGGACAGATATTGGTGGAATCATCAAATCGTGAAAATTATGATTTTCTCTCAGATGTTGTTGAATCCTGGGAGGAAGAAAATCTACATGCACAGGAATTAGGGGTCAATGTAACTTGTATTCGAAACGGACATATTATTGGTGCTGGTGGAATCTTGGCACAAACAGCGAAAACATTTAAATATGGTATTGGATTTATTTTAGGGTCTGGCCGTGAATATTTCCCATGGGTTGATGCTCGGGATTTAGTAAATTTATATATTAAATGTGCCGAAGCAGACCAAGCACCAGCTATTGTAAATGGCGTTAGTGCAACCAGCTCGACTCATGGTGATTTTGCTCGAGCTATTGGTGCACATAAAAAAACCAAAATGTATATGCATGTTCCGGAATGGTTATTGAAATTAAAATTTGGTAGTTTTGGTTCGGAGATGTTGGTGGATCAGCATGTGCAATCAGAGGTATACCAGGATATATTATTTATCCCAAAACACTCTACGTTATCAGCTATTATTAAAAAATATTTATCTTAGACTATGGCATTAGTAAACACATTGCACTGGCGCTATGCTACAAAACAATTTGATTCAGGAAAGAGAATTGATGAATCTATCATTACTGATTTATTAAAAGGTATGAATTTGGCGCCATCATCCTATGGACTACAACCATATGAATTTGTGGTAATTTCTAACAAGGATTTGCAGGAAGAGTTAATGCAGGCGTCATACGGGCAGGTGCAGATTCGTGATGCATCGCATGTGATTGTGTTATGTGCAAAAACAAATATCACACCGGAATACATAGATCAATATGTACAGCATATTGCAAAAATTCGATCTATTTCTGTGGAGGATTTACGGGAGTACCGCGACATGATGATAGATGCTATATCTCAAAAAACAGATGCTGAGGTTGGGGTATGGGCACGGAATCAGTGCTATCTTGTTCTGGGGGTATTGATGTCGTTGTGTACCGATATGCATATTGATAGTTGTCCTATGGAGGGATTTATTTCAGAGAAATATAATCAAATTTTGAATTTGGAGGAGAAGGGGTTGCATGCGACATTGGTGATTCCGATTGGGTATCGATCCTCCGAGGATGCCATGCAACACATGAAAAAGGTTCGGCGTGAATTAGATCACATGACCCATTTGTATTACGGTTAAATAAAAAACGATCAGTGTTACATGATCGTTTTTAATTTCTTTGCGTATAATAGTCCAGGCTATACTGTCCTAATGCAGGTGAGTGTGTTAATTTATAGGACACCCTACAGTAGTCACTCATTGTAATAAGCCCTTCGATGAGTAGCCGATTTATAATCTTTTGTGTTTTTACTACAGAATAAAAGGTGTTAATTAAGACCGCATGGTATGTTGAAATAACGACCAGATACATGTTTATCTCTTTTTTGTATGTGTGAGATATTACAAGACCTTGGTACGTATTATTTACGTACAGTATGTCTTTCATTGCTGTAATGTTTATTTTACTATTCATTTGTTTTTTATTTTTTTTGTTAGATTCTTGTTTTTTACGTTTTTTACTATAGGGTACATAGTAATATGAAAAATTTCAAGAAATATTTTTGGATACTTGCATTGCTATTGCTTGTTTTTGTAACATTGTTTTTTCTTCAGAGAAAAGATTCGGTAATCCTATCGACAAAAAAGGCAGCAGGGCTAAAGACATTTTGTTATCAGTATCAGGCTGATGTATTTTCAGATTCCGGTAGTGTTTTGGGGCAAAATATTGAAAGAGTTGTCTTAAATATCGACGGAGTGAATTTGGTTACAGGTTCCCATGTTATTGATCCTCAGAATTCGTCTCCAAGCATGGCTACGATAGAGGGAGTGGCCCAAGGAGGTATTGCTAATGTTATTGCCTCTGCTGAATTTGAGGGGCATGCATGGAAAGAGCAGAGAGTGTATCGCTTTGATGAAGACGTTTTGTATGTAGGGTATCAGACAGTTGATGTCCCGTTGTACGAAAATTCCAAGGGGATTTATATGTATGAAGATATTAATGAAATTGTATTTGATACAGAAGAATTCTTTTTATCTCGTGTTGTATGTGCAGAGTAATAAAAACCTTGAGAGGGTTTTTTCTTTTTGTTAATTATGTACAATAACTGCTATGTCAAACAATGGATCTATTTTACGTTTTGAGGACGTAACTTTTAAATATTCTGCAACTCATACGATCTTGGAAGATGTGAATTTTTCAGTTCGTCGTGGTGCAAAAATAACCCTCATGGGGCAAAATGGTGCCGGAAAATCATCATTATTTAAGATGATTTTGGGTGAATTAGAATTATATGATGGGGAAATTCATACTGCCCACAAGGCAAATATTGCTATCGCGCGCCAAATTATTCCACATGATCAGTTAGATTTAACGCTACGTGAGTATTTTCAGGGTCAGTTTCAGGAAACAATTTATGACATTGATCCTCGTATAGACAAGGTTTTGGAGGTGGTAAACCTGCCAGCCGACAAGGATAAACATTTATATGATTTTTCAGGAGGGCAGCAGGCACGAATTCTGTTGGCCTCAGCACTGATTCAGAATCCAGATATTCTCCTATTGGACGAGCCGACAAACAATTTGGACCATGATGGGATCGAGCATTTAACAGAGTTTTTACGAAATTATAATAAGACCGTTATTGTTATTTCCCATGATGCTGAATTCCTGAATGCATTTTCAACTGGTGTATTGTATCTAGATGTGCGAACCAAACAAATCGAGCAATATACAGGAAACTATCATGATGTGGTCGAGCAGATCGGCGTGCGTGTAGCCAAAGAAAAATCAAAAAATGCACGATTAGAAAAATCAATCCAAGATAAAAAAGACAAGGCAAACTATTTCGCAAAAAAAGGAGGTCGCCTACGAGCTCTAGCAAAACAAATGCGTGAAGACGTTGCTGATTTCGAAGAAAACAAGGTCGACGTTCGCAAGGAAGACAAAACCATTCGTAATTTCACTATCCCTCATCAGAAGGATGTAACTGGGAAATTGATGGAAATTTCATCATACACGCGTATGTGGAACGGTAAGGAGCAACGACGTGAAGTAGATATCGCTATAACCAAAGGTCATCATCTGCGTATTGTTGGTCCAAACGGAATTGGTAAAACAACATTACTAGAGAAAATTGCGCAGGTTGCCGATGAAGGTGTCCGCACACATAATGATGTTCGTATTGGATACTATCGTCAGGATTTCCGTGGGTTGGATTTTGAAAAAACAGTCTACCAGGAATTAGCATCAGTAATGCCAATTGTCGACGAACAAAAATTGCGTTCGGTGGCTGCAGGTTTTTTGATTACATCAGATTTGATTAATAATAAAATTGGAACATTATCAGAGGGGCAAAAGGGGCTGGTAGCATTTGCACAGCTGGTATTGTTGGAACCAGGGTTATTGGTGTTAGACGAGCCAACAAATCATATTAATTTCCGGCATCTACCGGTGATTGCGCAGGCATTGCACGATTACCAGGGAGGTATGATCGTCATTTCCCATGATGAAGAGTTTATGGAAGATATTCGTATTGATGAGATTTTTGATCTTGCAAAACAAAAGTAAAAAACCGTCATGTACGGTTTTTTACTTGCATGGCTGGTCTAGGTGTGTGAGCAAGATAATTGACAAAATATATTTTTTCAATATATATTAATTTTAATCTAAGAAAGTCTTAGATGAAAATTAAATATATCCAATTATGAATTATGTACACATTATTGTGTTGTTATGTATAGCCTTGATAGGTTGCGATAGTCATAACAAAAATCTTAAATCCTCTTCTGAGGTTATTAATGTTACCCGTATAAGGGAATTACTACGCGCACCTGATCTACCAGATCGCCATTCCCCAAAAGAGTTATTTATAAAAAATATTTCTCTACCAGGAAAACTTGGAAAATATGGATTAACAGGGAGTAGTCGTGACATACTCAATGGTAAGTACATGCGCGCATTACGTTTCCAGAATATTACTGAAGCTGTAGAGAAACGCTATGGGTTACCTGATGGGCTTTTGCTTGCTATGGTTATTCGAGAAACCCACGGTGTTCAGTTGTTACCTAATGGTTCTGACGACGGAGGATTTGGTCTTATTCATATTCAGCCCTTACTTGCTAATAAGTATGGTCTAAAAACTTATAAAAACTCTAGTAAACTTATAGACCATGACCAGGGGAGAGAGCTGCGTGCAGAATTAGCTAAACATAAATTTCAGCTAGAAAAAGTCTATCATTTAGACGAGCGCCTTGATATGGTAAAAAATATCGATGCCGCAGGTCGCCTAATGGCAATGTATTATTTTGCAAAACCTATTAAAACAAAAGACCGTACTTTTACGCGTCTTGAGTCTGCAATATGGCGTTATGCAGGTACGGATCAGGGAGAAATATACTATAGAGAAGTCGTTATGGAAAATATGCCCAGGATCCATGATAAGGAGTTCATATTAGGATTAGGTAAGCTGTTTAACGACATCAACCCAAAGGCTGAAATAAACGGTAAATCGGTTGATTTTGATGGCTATATTCAGGCTTTTCATGATCAAAATATGGATTGGGGTTTATCTGAGTATTTAGATTTACCTCTACTAAAAATAGAAAAAACACAACAAAGTGCTTATTACTAACGTAATAGATTCTGTTGTTAATAAACCATCTGATAGCAGATGGTTTTTTTTGTTTATGTTATTACTTTTCTGTGTTGGTTTATGGTTTTGGGTCACAGGGAGGCTGATTTTCTGAGTGCAAAATCTCACTCTCTAAATAGGCAAAGAGATTGCTTTAAGTTTTATTTATGTTCTAATTGTTTGTAAATATAAAAAATACATAATTATATGGAGAAAAAAAATGTTTTCAGTGAAAAGTATAATTTCACTAGTCTGGTTCAAAAATATTATTTACCTCTTTATTTACGTGGGGATGTTTTGGGAACCCAGAGAGTTCCAACAAAAATCCTTTCTCAGGAGCGCATTAATGAATCCGTTGATCGATCAAAAAAAATGCATGAAATTTACAATCTTCTTGTGGAGGGTGCGGATGACGGATGGGCAGAGATCCATGAAGATTTCGAGCACGTAATTGTTCCGAAATCAGAAATTTTTACCAGCGGCGAATCATATAGCTTGGCAAAAGTATTTGAGTATATGGGTAAAAACAATTTACTGACCGGATTTATCTCATCTGCTTTTGTGTATGCATTGAATCATTCTGCTGTGGATTTATATGATAATAAACAATACGTGACCATGTTTATGCATGAACCTATAGTTTTGGGGCATAAGGAGGTTGGATTCCTGAGCGTGAAATCTCACCCTCGAAATGCGCAGGCTCGTATTAGCCCGCATGTATTTCAGCCTGGTGTTGATGATGAGAGTTTGTCTTTTTCTGCTGAAAGCTCGCTCGTAAGTCATTTTGCTTTTTTGAAAAAAAAATAATTTTCTAATTTTAATGGGAGTCTGTTTTTTACAGGCTTCTTTTTTAATACAAAAAATATGGTACAGTACACACATTATGGAAATGAGAAATATTGCTATTATCGCCCATGTAGACCATGGGAAAACAACACTAACCGACGCGATTCTGGAACAAACCGGAATGGTAGAGCGAGGTGTGTCAATGGATTCAAATGATCTAGAAAAAGAACGAGGGATTACTATTTACGCAAAAAATACTTCGATCATGTACAAAGACACCAAGATCAATATCTTGGATACGCCAGGTCACGCGGATTTTGGTTCAGAGGTGGAACGTGTTTTACGATCAATCGATTCAGTTTTGTTGATTGTGGATGCAGCCGAAGGTCCAATGCCACAAACTAAATTTGTATTGAAAAAATCATTGGAGTTAGGTTTGAAACCAATTTTGGTATTAAATAAAATCGATAAACCGGCTGCAGATCCGGCAAAAGCTCAAGAAGATGTGTACGAGCTATTCCTTGATCTAGGTGCTAATGATGAACAGCTAGAGTTCGAAACCGTATATGCTATTGGACGTGACGGAACAGCTGTGCGTAATTTGGATGATGAAATGAAGGATCTAACACCACTATTGGATCTTATTCTGGAAAAGGTGTCAAATGTAGGTACAGAAGATCGCCTAGGTTCAGACCTGCAGGGGCAGGTGTTCAACCTGGCCTATGATAATTTCCTAGGGCGAATGGGGATTGCACGAATCTACAACGGGAGTGTGAAAAACGGACAAAATATCTACCTAAAAGATGGCGACAAGACTATTACCGGACGTATTGCAAAATTATTTTCGTTTAAGGGACTTGAACGTGTT
>CAZQWK010000032.1:0-7333 GCA_964597245.1 uncultured Candidatus Saccharibacteria bacterium
CTATTATCGCGTTTACATTAATTGGATGCGGTGTTCAGAATGTTCAAAACACCCAACTAGTTTCTAGTTGGCAAACCGAAGAATTTTCCAAAGAAGCCATCGAGGATTTTGGTTTCGGAAAAAATGAATTAGATAGCCTATCGGTTTCGCTGTCTGATGAATTGAGGTTTCGAATTGACCGTGATTTTAAATCAGTTAATGGTCGCATGCAGATGATTAATACGGATATTGTATTACCTGCTGGTTCTTGGGGTGATTTAAAGACCTTGCCGGGATATAGTGGTGTTGGTGCACCAGATGAAATGGAGGTTGTTTTTTACGACCCAAATAACCCATCAAATACAAGAGAATTTGATGTTGAGTTGATAACAGAGACTGGTGATCAGGGTAATATGTCAGTACTTAGATATGATGATCTGACTCAGGCAGAAAAAAACAACCTAGATTCGTTTGTTGTTCAGGATCAAAATGGTTTTTTACGTCACGAAAAGACTTATGACTATTTAATTCGTTCAGGTTCTGGATTGCGATATTTATCAATGCAGGAAAAAGAAAACCTGAGTCACGATAGGGTTGCTACCGGAAAGTATCGCATTAAACATGTTGCCTATGCAGATATTCCAGAAAAAGATCGTTCAGATTATTTATACACTGACAGCGGTGATGCGGTGAGTGATTCTGGAAATTTTTTCATTATTGAAAAAATATCAAACGCAATTATTGAAATGGAGCTGGATTTATATCTAGATGAATTTAGGTATATGATCACTCAACAGATTCAAGAGACGTTTACGAAAAAATTGTAGATTACAATTTAATAAAAGCCATCAATTACTGATGGCTTTTTTATTTGACATTATTAAAATTTAATTATATATTAATTTAGGAGTAAGTTCTTTTAAATTTAATATATAAATTTTTCTTCTAGTTTTGGTTTACTAATCAGAACTTACTCCTATTTGAGCGGAATTTATTGTGCCCAAATAGGAGTATGTTCCAAAAAAAATTTTTAAACCAAAACCAAAACTTTTTCATATGAAAAATTTATTATTAACTATCGTTTTATTATTTTCAGCAATGGTTTCATTTGCTAATCGCATTGTTGTGGTTGGAGATGCAACCAGGGCTACCTTGATACAGGATGCTATCATTGGGCACTGTCGTGCTCGTGGATACAATATTAATGTAACTACACAGATTAGAGATCGTGGGTTTACCTTGCGTAATGATCCGAGACCAGGAGAACAGACAGCCCTATATGCATTAAGTGCAGATGGTCAAATGAACCGAACAGGTTATGTTCAGATGAGTCTAAAAATGATTAATACAATTAATCAGGCCTTGTCTACTTATTCGAATGTTGGTTCTGGTGATGTTGTTTATAAGTTTTGCTATAAACAGTCACAGGCAATACTAAATGCAATCAGTATTGCAAATCAGCACAACAGATCGCAACAGCCAAATATTGATAACCGACAGTATCCACGTATCAAAAAACTACCTACGAAAACATGTACAGATTTGGCGGTTTGGAATGAGCTCACTACTGCTTACAGGAATAACAGTTTTTATGTTATTAATGGCGTTTCTCGTAAGGTTACCTATGATGATGTGCAGGCTGTATATGATCAAAATGGGGGAAGTTTCTGTAATCAGTATGTAACCATGCCGAAAAAGAAATTCAAAGATAAGCTCGTACAGGTTGCAACTTCAGATGGTGCTAAGGTTGCAGTAGGTGGAGTGTTGCTTTACGGTTCCTATAAAATTGTCGATAATCAAATCGACAAGGCTCGCGCAAGGCGTGCAAGATCTCAGAAATCAAGCGTTATTGTAGGTTCCGGTTGGGGACCAACGAATTCTGATGAGGTTGGATTTATCTCAACTTCCTCTAATGGCTCAGGTTGGACAACGAATTCTTCTGGAGTAGGCGTGAGGAGATAAAACGGTGTGAAAATTTCATATAATCCCTATTTTTTGAATAGGGATTTTTTTTGTGGATTGTGTGGAAAAAAAGTTAATTTATTTGACATATCTAAAATTAGTTGATATTTTTTATTTAAGAGATTAAATAGTACATTAATAAAAAAAATCATAACAAATGAAAAAAATATTATTATTGCTAGTGTTTATTGCAGTAGGTAATGCATTAGCTCAGACAGGAGAATGCTTTCAGGAAAGAGAAACGAAAACTTACCCGTCGGTAAATTTTGACGGTCAGGGTATTCGTGCCCAGGAATTGTCAGTATTATATAATACCCTTGGCGATGAATATATTCCATCAACATATACGAACCATGGTTCGTATGGCGAGCTGGGCGACAAGGTGCGGGTAACGACTACTCTTCCTAGTGGAGAGAGGCGTGTTAGGTATATACAGATTACATCTGGTATGCAGTCTGATATTGCGTTTTTGGTTGATCGCGGCTCAAACGTAACTTCTGCTGATGCAAATAAGATTTGCAAGCAGCAAAATTTACAGTTACGTAGAGAGTATAATTTTGCGCGCCGTAATGCATATACGACCAAAGTAAAGGTCGTTGTGCCTTGTAGTCAGCCTTCCCAAAGAAAAACAACCCATACTGAAAAGAGTAAAAACCTAAAGGTGGTTGATTTTGATAACATGAATGGGCAGGATCGTAGGTACAAGGGGAAAACAACAACCAACTCCTCTGCGAAGAATAGCCATAGCTCCTACACAAAAACAACAGGGGTTGTAACCTCGGTTGAATCAACTGGTGTTACTGTAGGGGCAAGTTCTGCTAATAATAACTCTTCTGTTGTTACCGCTACGTCTGGGGCTAATTTGGTAAATTCATGTCTACAAATGTATCAACAACGATACCCTGTTCAATTTCAGAGGTATTGTCAGTTGAATGGAATTGTGGCTGGATTAAATACGCCCTTATGGGCTCCGGGATATAATTTTATGGACGCCTTCCGTGATATTCCTCGTAGGGAAAGGTTGGCATTGTCTGAATGTCTGACAGGAAATCGTCGCAATGGAAAAACCTGGATAGGTAAAAATCTATGGGTACCTATTGTTGCTATCCTGGGAGGAACAACAGCTGCACTGCTGTTAAACAGTGATAACTCCGCTGAAGACCAGGCCGGTGATGGTTCTGGTGGCTGGGGGCCTACAACTTCTGATGGGGTTGGGTACTAACATATATTTTTTTCTAAGAAGTTATGTGTTTGGTTATGGGTCTTTGTTGTTGGTATTTATTTCTCAACAAAGACCCTTGTTAATAAGCCTTGGATGTTGTGGATAACTCATCAAAGGTTTATGGACAATATTTGACAAACATATTTTATATGATATATTTTGTTTATTATTAAATTATTATTATTTACTTTACATATATTTATTTATGAAATCTTTTTTTACAAAAATCACATTTCTTGCGCTGGTTCTCTTTGCTGGGGCTGTAGTAAATGCTGATACTTTTGATTCTAATCCTGGTCAGGCGTACGGGTATGGAGGAATGGCTAGTATCTCTGGTCCATGTTCAAATGCTTGTGCAAACAACCAGTCATCAATCTCGTATCGTGAGGTTGATCGAGGTGAAGAATTTGCGGTATTTTTAAATTTCCGAAATGATTCTTCTGGTACAATTTATAATCCACGAGCTTCATTTTCTTACGATGAAGAAGGTACATCATCATCAGTAACATTTACTGGTACCTTGTCAGGTTCAGGTCCATCACGTACCGACACTGTTACGCTAACAGATCTTCCTGATCAATGGGAAATCGAATTTATTGGTGGAGAGTGGGATATTTTTGATCGAAGAAATGAAAATACAGGTCAGCTATGTAGTGATGCATTCCCTCATTTGTCTCTACCTATGGAAAACAACTACTTTAACCGTACAACCGGTATTACCTTGCCTAACTTGGAATATGGTAATCACGAAGGTTGGTGTCAGCAGGGATATGTAGAGGCGGTCTTTGTTGTTCATGATCTTACAGAAGACGATGGTAATAATAATGGTGGAAATCCTGTTCTAGGTAGTCGACCAGTTGCAATTACTGAAGCAGATGAAAATACAGATTCAAATTCATCTCAGATTTATGGTGATATCCATATGAATGATTTCAGTGACGGGGAAGTTTTCTTTGTGTATGGTACTGACCAAAGTGATATCGAAGACGCATCAGATGAAAATCGATATCCAGATGTTAGAGAGAATGGTGACCGTATTCAAACAGCTCGAGTTGAGCAATATTTTGACGGGTCTGATGAGTTTATGTATCCATTAACTGATCTTGATGAGGATACAACATACTACTATCGAATTTGTGTAGAGTTTGAAAATAATAATACTGACGAATTAGTTTGTGGGGATGTAGAGCGTTTTGATACAGACCGCCTGGATGACCCTGTTGTTAATAGTCGAGCACAGGTTGTTACTGAGCCAGTATTATCTGTTACTCAGACTACAGCTACATTATGTGGTGATTTGATTGATGATGGTGGTTCTTTGCAGCAAACATGGATCGAACTACGATCAACTGGAACCTCTGTGTTCACTCAATCTGATATTTCTCAACGTACAGAAGGGGCTTTCTGTGAAGAGGTAACAGGACTAACAGCTGGAACAAGCTATATTTACCGAGCATGTACACCAGAATACTGTGGTACCACTCGAACGTTCCGAACTCTTGGTTCAGCTGTTGTTGTTGGTGCTGAACCAGCTATTATGACTGATGACCCAACTAATGTTCAGACAAATTCAGCACGACTAAATAGTACGTATGTTACGAATGCTAACTCTGGAACATGTTATTTCGAATATGGTCGAACAGCAGCATTAGGAAGTCAAACTGTTAGTTATAATGTTGGTGCTGGTTATGGAACATGTACTCATAACTTTACCCAACTAGCATCATCACAGAATTACTGTGTACGGGCAGTTATCAGTACTCAGTACGGAACTGATCGAGGTGAAACAAAATGTTTTAGCACTCTTACACCAAATACAAGCACAACTACTACTCGTGTTGTGGTTGTAGAAGAGGATGATGATGAAGAAATTGATCTATCTCTTCTAGGACTTGGTCTGTCTTTGGTACGTCTTGAAATCGATAATGATACCGATTTTGTAACGCAGGGAGAAACTGTTCGATATGTTGTTGAATGGGAAAATATTTCAGAACTAGATCTTGAAGATTTGGATCTAAAAATTAGCCTACCTTCAGAATTAGAAGTAACAAATATCTCTCGAGGGCGACTAGATGTTGGTAATAATGCTGTTTACTATACTATTGATGACCTTGAAGAGGGTAGAAATGGTAGCATGACAGTCTCAGGAATTATTGATTCTGGCGTTGCAGGGAATTTGCTAACAGCAGAGGCAGAACTAGCCTATGATAATCCAGTTAATGGTGCGCAGGAAAATGCAAAAGACTTTGATCTTGATGAATATTCAGCATCTGCACTAACAGCATCTATTTTTGGACTTGGTAATGTTAGTTTCCTTGGATGGTTGGTTATCTTGCTAGGTTTGGCAATTATCTTCTTGATCGCTCGGTGGATGTACCTAGAGCGAGAGGATATGCGAGCTCAGGCATATGCAGGGCGATACCAAAGAGGTGCTGCACCAATGTATCCTCCTCAGGGATACCAGCAGCCACCAGTTGCTCAGCAGCAACCTCCAGTGGCGCAACCACAAGAATATTACGAACCTTATCGACCAAATCGATAAGAAAATAAAAAACACCATAAGGTGTTTTTTATTTTTGTTATGGTTATTATATAGAGTATGAAAACATTTACTATTTCTTCTTTGTTGGAGCTAGAGAATTTTGCTTATTCATTTTTGGACACCTTAATTCAAAAAGAGCATGCCATTATTGTGGCTCTGTCGGGTGATTTAGGTGCTGGGAAAACAGCTTTTACTAAAAAATGTGCTGAATATTTTCACGTTGCTGATACAATTACGAGCCCAACATTTGTAATACAAAAAGAGTATGAAATTAAACAGCATACCTTTTTAAAAAAAATGATTCATATTGATGCCTATCGATTAGAAGGCGCCGCAGAGTTAGAATATCTAGGCTGGAAGGATAATATTAATAGATCTGAGAATATTATTTTTATTGAATGGCCGACCCAGGTTTCTGGGGTTGATATGCCGAATGTTATATCTATCAATATCGAAATTAATGAATCTGAAAAAAGGATCATTACGGTAAATACAGACAACATATAAATGTTGTTTTTCTTTTGCATGATATACTTTTCGTATGAAAAAAGATCCTTCAAAAACAAGAATTGTATTATTAGATGCACATGCAATTATTCATCGCGCTTATCATGCTATGCCTGATTTTGCTACACGTGCCGGAGTTCCTACTGGGGCTATTTATGGATTTGGGACAATGGTATTGCGTATTATTGACGAATTTAGACCGGATCATATTGTCGCCTGTTATGATTTACCAGGGAAAACATTTCGTCACGAGGCATTTGCCGACTACAAAGGTGGTCGTAGTAAAACAGATGAGGCGCTAAAGATGCAATTTGCTCCAACACGTGAGCTCTGTAATGCTCTTTCAATTCCTGTTTATGATGCTGAGGGGTTTGAAGCTGATGATTTATTGGGAACCATTGCTGCACAAACAAAGGATCAAAAAGATATTGAGATTATTATCGCTTCGGGCGATATGGATACCCTGCAGTTGGTTGATGGTAATCGTGTTCAAGTCTATACACTAAAGCGAGGCTTGAATGATACGGTTATTTATAATGAACAGGCTGTTGTTGATCGGTTTGGTTTTCCTCCATTATCTATTATCGATTACAAAGCCTTTCGTGGGGATCCTTCGGATAATATTCCCGGAATTAAAGGGATTGGTGACAAGGCTGCCACTCGGGCTATTAGTTCCCTAGGGACAATCGAGAGGGTGTATGAATCATTGGATCGGGGTGATGATGAGTTGCTCGATGCAGGCCTCACAAAGCGTATGATCGGATTAATTCGCGAAGGCCGCGAAGAAGCAGAATTTTCAAAAATTATTGCAACCATTCGTACCGATGCACCAATTACATTCACGGTACCTGATTCGTCATGGAGGGATGCTGTGAATATTGATGCAGCTACAGAGATTTTTAATCGTTACGAGCTGCGATCATTACCTGAGAGATTACGATCAGTTATGGGGGTAGGGTCCATTATCCAACCGCAAGATCCTGTTGAGGATTTAAACGAAGAAGAGCTAAAAAAAGCAGCATTGCAATTATGGATTTTAGATTCAGATAAAACCAATGCTAATCAACAGGATGTTTGCAATTACTCCGCTGAATCAAATCCACAACAGGCCGCAAAAAATA
>CAZQWK010000033.1:0-7216 GCA_964597245.1 uncultured Candidatus Saccharibacteria bacterium
ATAATGATGGTTTTTTTATTCACAGAAGAATTATACCAAAAGACCATACTAAAACTATTGCCTTTCACATCCGAATACGTATACTACTATTCATATGGGAAAACGATTAAACTCAGTGGGAAACATGAAAACAACAAAATCTCACAAAACAAAAAAACGATTAGAAGCAAAAAAAGCAATGCTTGAAGTTGCAAAAACACGTCGAAATTCTCGACACTATGTTGGTAAATAAAAACAATCTCAATTGAGATTGTTTTTATTTACCAATATTAGTTTTTAAGGGATGAAAAAGATACGGACTCTGAAAATCAATAAGCACAGGAGCTCCGCTAGGAGAATCATTTTCATTTAAATACTGAACGTCACGACGATCAATACCAAGAATAAATTCAGAAGTATAATCGATGTTGTCAAAATACTCCTGAAGATTTAATCCTGTCTCTCTATACGGATGACTCTCAAATACATGACTCTGGCCCTGATGACTCAAAGTAAAATTCCTACTCCCCAACCCCTCTAGAACAAGAAGAGTGTGTCGCCCTAGCTCAGCAGGTAACCGAAACCGAATACTATACTGACCCACCCCAACAGAACCTATACCAAACAGGGCGCCTGAAACGTCCTCGATTTTCAAATCATGAACAGAAATAATAGGGTCAACCTCCATATTCTGCAAATAACCAAACCGAGACTCTGATAACCCACCTAAGGCAGGAGAAATAAAGCCAACATCACCAAGAGCGTAAACGTCGCCGAGATCATCAACATATAAATTACCTGGACTATCATAAATAACTCCATCGATAGATGTGTCAAAAACAGGGACTCGAGAATCTAATCCGGAATGCGTTGAGTATTCCCAAAACAAATCATCATACAAAACATTTTCCACCAAAAGCCTCATAAAAACCCTTTCACCAGGTAACACATCTCCAAAAGAATAATATTCCTTATCAAGACCAGACACCGTTAAATCAGAGATAGTATATGGTCGAATATTTTCAGCAAATACATTCAAGTAACCTTCATCATAAGATACAAATGATAATTCCAGGTCCTGAAATAACCCTTGTACAGTAGAATATATTTGCTTCTTTTGATTATCTCTATCCCAGATACCCCGTACGTCGTCAGGATGCTCATCATCAAAAGGATCATTGTTTCCAACAGGTACAGGCTGTGCCCAGTTGTCATGAGAATGGAAGACAAAACCACCTCCAAAACCAAGACTCATTAATTCACGCCACTGGTTTTGCAAGCGATACATTCGAAAAGGTTCGGTTGTCCGCTCGGTAAAGGCAGCAAATCCACCCAATTCCCCTGCTAGGACCGGGGTCTTGAATTGAGACAGAATAGACAGCGCCTTATTCCAATATACAGAACCTGTATCTAACATATTCACCAATAGTATATCCGCTGGATACTCGACGTAACTGGTAAATGTAGCGTACGCCATCGGCTGGTGCAGGTTGTGATTTTCTGTAATATTTTTTAGTAAATCAATAATGACCGGAACACGATTTCGATCTCGAATCTCTAGCTCGTTACCAGTATTCACAAACAAGACTGAGGGGTGCATCGAAACATCACCCAGCATAGATCGGAAGCGATGATATAAGCCTCGCCAGGAACGAAAATCAATATCGGTTTGATTCCAATTTGATTGATTAATCTGCGGAACGAGCATAAGACCTCTTGCATGCGCTCTCTCAAAAATATCTTTTCCAGGCTGATGGTAGTAACGCAATGCATTTACTCCTAATTCATGTAATTCCTGAAATCCTTCCTGGGTAGTTTTTTTCAAATGAGGCTGCTGAAATGTTGGAACCATACCTTTCACCAAAAAAGATTCTCCATTAAGATAAATACCCCTATCATCGAAAGCAACCACATGAGTTGAAAATGAAAAGTCTATACCGCATATATGATCCGGAGAACGTAGGCGAGCGGTCCTGGTTTCAAAACCAATCTCCTCCTCCCAAGAAAATTCATAAGATCCGGTATTATCCACCTCAACCAGAAACACATCTTGATTATTGTAGTCTAGTACGATATCTTTCCCAGCAAGCACCTCATCAACCTCTCCTTTAATAGTGACAGTAAGACCACCATCAACTTCAGAAATATACTTCTCTAGAGTATGTGAACGCCAAGGATTATGAAGAGAGAAAATGGAATTAGTATAAGGCTCTGAACCCGCCTCAACAAAACATGAATCATATGTACGACGACCAACCCACAACACCCCCAAAAGTAGGCCAAAAATAATCAAGCCCGAAACCAGTTGTTGATAACTCAAACGAGCGTCACGGCGATTAATAAGAGGCCATTTTTTAATACCTAAAAATAAATCACACACACCCAATAGAACAGAATATAAATCAATAAAAACTATCCATGGATAGAATAAAAGAGAGGTTCCAATTCTTTTTGATAAAAATCTCAAATCAAAAAGCGAAATAATTAAATACAACAAAGGCAAAGAAAACGTAAGCAACAAAATATCCCCAAGCCATGTATTCATAAATGGATAGCTAATTATAAAATCATAAAAAGGATATTTTTGTACTTTTATATACCAAAGAAATAAATCACTTACGAAAGGAACAAAAATAATTATCCCTACGAAAAAGTCACTTTTCCAACTCTTTCGCAGGCCAAGTATCCCCACCATACACAAGCATGATAGTAGTATACCTAGCCCAAGAACTACATACTGAGCCCAAATCGGTAACTGAAAAAAGATAAAAAATTGAGTAATCCCATAAACAATAAATGCCAACACCGGAACAAGATAATAGAGACCGTGAAATAAATACAGGAGTCGAGAACGATACGATACATCTGCATTAAATAGAACAGAAGAAAAATAACGTATAAAACTCCCCGTATGCCCCTGGGACCAACGTCTTCTGCGGCCAATATAATCAACTGACCGAGGTGAAACACTCTCCCTGGAGCCTAATTTAGGTAGATAAGAAATATAGTAGCCCAGAGAAAATAACCTATAACTCAAAGCTGTGTCTTCTGTTAGAGAGTCATCAAGAGACAGTTTTGACTGTGAGTGTGGACGAAATACAGCAGTTGTACCAGTAAAGAAAACTCGACCAAAAAGACGGTAAATAATTTTATTAAAAAATTCATTACCAATATGGTTCTGCAGCGAATCCCAAATTTGAAAGAGACTTTTTGTTTTTATAGCCCCTCTCCTACTCTGAACCCCAATATACCGAGAAGAGGAGTTCTGCAGAAACCGTACAGCCTCCGTAATCCAATCAGAACATGCGATATGATCAGCATCCAAAAAAGCACAATAATGACCAGGATTTAAATGACCCAGGATCTTATTGACCTTCTCTCGTTTTGGATTACACCCCTGGTAGTGAACATACAACAAGCGAGTGTCTGACACCTGAACAACAGAATCAACCGGACCAAATCGCTCCCCAAGGAAGGCAACAGAAGAGTCGCTCTGGTCTCCCAGCAAAACATGAATATTAAGGTTACCCAGAAAATCCTGATTCACAATAGAATCAATTGCCCCAAGCAATACCTTCCCCTCATTGTAGGCCGGAATTAAAACATCAACAGAAATGGAGTCCTGTTTTTTTTGTGCAACAGAACTCAATACTTGTTCCTTAGAGCGAATCAAATAGAAAAATCCCACACCCAAAAACAAACAAAGAGAATACACAAGAACCATTGCGATAAGCACGATACTCAACCAAACAAATATAGATAACATAGATACCATAAATATACCACAAGAACACGGAAGAAATCTTGTACACAAATACATACAGCAAAAATAAAAAACAGATAAATCTGTTTTAATATTCACCTAGACACTTCCATGACTGAGTAACACTATCTAAATCAGCCAAGGCGATGCTAATATTTTTATCCGACTGAACCCCTTCGATTTCGCAATAAAAGAAATAGCTAAATGCCTCCTGGTTTGTAGGTCGCGACGTGATCTTTGTGAGATTAATTTTCCTATCTGCAAATACAGACAGTACACGATGTAGCGCTGAATACCCTCCCAAGGTCTCAAACACGATAATTGTTTTTGAATTATTGGTGCTTCTCAAGTGATCAAATTCATGTATGCGATTTTTATCGGCAACTAGCAAAAATCGAGTTGTATTACCGGTTACGTCCTGAACCGAACTATCGAGTAACTCCAAGTCATAAATATCTGCGGCCAGATGGGAGCATAAGCATGCTATTTTTTTATCTTGCTTATCACGCACGAATCGAGCTGCAGCAGCAGTATCATTATAAGCCTCGGCTTGGTAATGCTTTTCCTGTAGAAAATGTTTGCATTGCGCCAAGGCCTGAGGATGCGAAAAAACTTTTTTAATGGTATCCACACCAGACCCAGGAACCGCCGCTAGGCAATGCGAGACATTGTGATCATAACCCGCCAACACCTGCACATGAGCATTTCTCAAGAAATCAATGGTCTGAGTAATACTACCGGCATATGAGTTTTCAATAGGAAGCCAACCAATACCAGTATCATCCAGAAGAGCCTGAAAAACATCATCAAAATAACCCTCCTGAGGTTGTCCCACCAATGAAAAACTTTTTTTTTGAGCAAACAACAACAGAGACATGTGACTATGTGCACCCAAAATTCCCTGAAAAACAACAGGGATTTCTTTATTTATATTCATACCAAACACCTGTTAGTTATCCTGATATCGACGAAAAACCTGTAGTGCAACCATCGTTGCCTGATCCCACAGGAGCTCCTGACGATCAATCATTTCTACGAACTCAGTGTAGTTAACCCAACGCGAACCAATAATCTCATCGACATCAGGATTTTCTGGAGGATGATCTAAAAGATATGGATTCTCTGCAATATAAAAATGACTACCACGGTTACCAAAAATTTTCTCTGCGGTGTATATGTGGTGCCAGCTAGCAGCGCCCATTTTCATTTCCTCAGCCAATTCTTCGACGGCGTGCGTCTTGATATCGGTATTCTCCTTATCAATCCCCCCACTAACATATTTCCAAAAAGATTTTTGGTAATGGTGAATATACTCATCGATAATTAAAAGCCGCTTTGATTCAATATCAAAAGGAAAAACAATTACGATTTCGCGCGTGCTCTTTTTTGGACATATTTTTTTACATAGTTTTTTTAGCATGAATTTATAGTATCAAAAAAATGATATAATACACATACTATTAGTAATATAATAATATTTATATGGAAAATAACACCTTTAATATCCTTAACCAACTAACACAGGAACAGAAATCACTATGGCGAATTGAATCGTTATATATCGAAGAAGCAGCAGACAAAGATGAAAAAAAATTCTGGACAAAACTACGAAACCAAAAACGGAAGAATGTTGCAGAACTCTCAGAACTAGCAAAAAAACTATTAAAATAACTCTGACAATAAAAAACACTCTCTTGAGTGTTTTTTTTGTTATCCATCCAACCTTTTTATCAAAAAAAGTAATCTTGGTACACCATTAAAATCTATAAATAAAAAAACCAATATTTGGTTTTTTAAACATCAATTTCAGCTAATTTTGCATTATTTTGAATAAATGCTTTTCGTGGGGCTACATCTGACCCCATCAAGGTGTCAAAAATTTGATCAGCCTCTAACGCATCATCAACAGTTACCTGTTTCAGTGTACGAGTCTCGGGATTCATAGTTGTTTCCCATAACTCTTCGGCGTTCATTTCTCCAAGTCCCTTGTATCGCTGAACATGAGCTTTTCCTGATTTTGTTTTTACCTCAGTTTCTTCAGCATCCGCAGAGGCATCAATTACGGCCCCAAGGTCTTTCAATATCACATCACGCTCCTCGTCAGAGAATGCGTAATGTAATGATTTTCCTTTTTTAATTTTATAGAGTGGAGGTTGCGCAACATACAAGTATCCATTATCAATAAATTCTCGGAAATAGCGGAAGAAAAATGTCATCAGCAGGATTCGAATATGAGCACCATCAACGTCCGCGTCGGTTGCGATAACAATTTTTTTATAACGAGCTTTTTCTAGATTAAAGGTTTCTCCAATCGATGTACCGAACGCAATCACCATAGATTTAATCTCGTTATTAGCAAGCATACGATCCAGACGCACTCGCTCGACATTTAACGGCTTACCGCGCAATGGCAGAATTGCCTGTGTGCGCCGGTCACGCCCCTGCTTGGCTGTACCTCCCGCAGAATCTCCCTCTACAATAAAGATTTCTGCTTCATCAGCATTTTTTGTCTGACAGTCGGTGAGCTTACCAGGAAGAGTAAACCCTTCGAGTGCACCCTTTCGCAAGATTGAGTCCTTTGCGGCTTTGGCAGCTTTTCGAGCCTTGAGTGCCAAGGCGGCTTTTTTCAACACAGCCTTTGCATCATCAGGATGCTCCTCCAGAAACGTAGCAAATGCTTCACCAAAAATAGACTCTACAGCACCGCGAGCTTCCGGGGAACCTAATTTATCCTTGGTTTGACCTTCAAACTGAATCTCTTTCATTTTCACAGAAACAACAGCACTCATCCCTTCGAGAACATCATCCCCCGTCAGAGACCCATCTTTTTCGGAGAGAATTTTGTTTTTCTTATTATATGAATTTAACAAGCGAGTCAGTGCCGTCTTAAAACCTGTTACATGCATACCTCCACCAGGAGTTGAGATATTGTTCGCGAAAGGAACAATACGAGGTGTAATATCATCAACATATTGCAATGCCACCTCTACCTGGATTCCATCCTCGGTTTCTCTCTCTACATGAAAAATATTTTTATGGACATGTTTTTGATGGGCATTTAAATATCGCACCATAGAAACAATCCCCCCTTCGAAATAGAAACTCTGTGATGGAACCTGCATATTTAGATCTTCTAGATATACTGTTTCCAAATCGATATCCCCAGTGTATTCACGCGCATCAATCAAACATACACGTAAATTTTTTACTAAATATGCTTGCTGTTGGTAGTGCTTAATAATACGCTCCCAGTTGAATTTCACCTCTGAAAAAATAGTATCATCAGGCTGGAACATAATAATCGTCCCATTATGATCTGTTTTTCCTACCTTTTTAACCTTTGCTTTTGGTTTACCAATATTGTAATCCTGAACAAATTTATTACCTCCTCGATGAACCTCAGCACGTGTGTGAATAGATAGAGCATTTACTACCGATGCACCTACCCCATGCAAACCTCCAGAGAATTTATAC
>CAZQWK010000034.1:0-6759 GCA_964597245.1 uncultured Candidatus Saccharibacteria bacterium
GAATCGAACCCGCGCATGGCGGTTTTGCAGACCGCAGCGTTACCACTTCGCCACCACGCCGGTATACAAGCCTAAATACGCTTGTATATGATGATTATTGCTCGTTTTGCTCACGATCAAGTAATGATCCTGTTGAACTGATATCTAGCATATCAGCTTTTAAAAGCTGGTCAATTTTTTGTCGATTTTTTTCTCCAAAATCGATTTTAAATTCCACAAAGGGAATGATGCGTGTATTGATTCGTTTTTTTACGTGATCACGTGCGTCCCATTTTCGACGCTCTAGAAAGGCAATAACCTGCTTTTCTTTGTCTGTAGGGAGTACTGATATGAATACAATAACATTCGATAGGTCAGGGGATATATCACATCGTGTAACGGTAACGAGTGATTGTTTGTTTGATTCGCGTTCGATGAATTCAGCAAATACTTTTCTGAGTTCTTTGTTGAGTTTTTGTTGTCTTTGTGTTGGCATATTATTTTAATTCGCGGACATAGGCCTGAATAATATCTCCCTCCATGATATCTGTGTTTACGTCGATCATGATTCCACATTCCGTACCTGTATCGCGAACAGTATCGACAGAAGTTTTACCTCGCTGGATGGCGGTAATAGAACCCCTTGCAACCACAGCCTCTGATCGAATGATTTTTACAGCATGGTTTTTAGATAGCTCTCCGTCGACAACAGATCCTCCAACTAGAGAGAGGTTTTTTTGGCGAGAGAATGACTTTAGAACCTTGAGGTTTCCGTAAACGGTATCCACCTCTTTTTTGATTCTTCTTTTTTCATATAGCTCCTCTAGCCACTCGGTTAGTTTGTAGATAATATCGAATGACCGTATGGTTAATAGATCGTATTCATTCAGATTTTTGATCTTTTGGTCTTCTTGTACATGGAATCCGATAATTATCGTATTTGGGTCAGAAAGAGATAGTTTTACATCTGATTCGTTAATTGATCCTGTTTCGCATTTGATGATTTTAAAAATAACATCCTCGGTTGTCATTTTTTCAATTTCTCCTGCAATTGCTTCTCCTGTACCTGCCACATCTGTTTTTAGAATTATTGGAACCAGCGCAACACCTTCGGGAACATTTAATAATTCATTTCGCTCGGCGATTTGATGTTGGATTTCCTTGAATTCTGATACTGCCTGTTCGGCATCTTTTTTTGTTTCGAAGGTTGCAAATCGGCTACCTACCGAAGGTAGTTTATCAAAACCAATGAGTTGAATAGGAGAAGAGAACATTGCGGATTCCAATCCTTTTCCGGCAAAATCCTGAAGCATACGAGTCGGAGTAATACTGTCTTCAACTACCACGAATTGACCTTTTTTAATTGATCCGTTTTTGATTACCATGGTTGCTGAAACCCCTTGTTTCGGGTCACGATGTGACTCGACAACAAAACCAGTTGCTAATTTTTTGGTGTCACCGGTCATTTCTTCCATCTCAGCGACAAGCAATAGGGATTCTAATAGATCCTCGATACCTTGTCCTGTTTTTGCGGAAATTAGGTTTACCGGAACATCTCCACCAAAACCTTCCACGTAAATACCTGACTCCATAAGATCCATCTTTACTTGCTCTGGGTTAGCTGCTGGCTTATCTATTTTGTTTATTGCTACTATATATGGAATGTTATTTTTTTGAATAACCTCGATCGCATGTTTTGTTTGCATTTTTACACTGTCTTCTGCTGATACGATAAGGATAGCAATGTCCGCAATGGTTCCACCGCGATGACGCATATTATCAAAGGCTGCGTGGCCAGGGGTGTCTAGGAAAGTAATTCTTTTTCCGTCTTCTAGGGTTACCTCATAGGTGGAAATATGTTGAGTGATTCCTCCGGCTTCTCCATCGACGATGTTGGTGCTACGAATGTAATCTAAGAGACTTGATTTTCCATGATCAACGTGACCCATAATGGCCACAACAGGTGATCGTTCGATTGTATTTTGAGATGATGACATATGTTTGTTGGTTTATTGATTGATAACTTGCTCTTCTTCTGCTGTTAGGGTGTGACTGGATGTTCCGTTTGTTATTTGTTTTGCGAATACATTCATGCGGTCTCGGACATATAAAGAAGAGATAACGACTCCATTTTTTTCTTTATCTGTTAGTGCCAGGGCAAAGCTCTGGTTTCCTCCGGTTTCCTTGAATGGGTTGAATCGTAGAACATTTACGTTTTGAATATTTTTCAGGCTATCTTTTTCCAGATCGCTAATTGATTGCTGAATCTTTTCCAGTTGCTTGATGTGCTTTTGCAAGGTTTTATTGTTCTCTGTGATTACTTTCTCCAGTGAAGATCCTGATTTTCCGCGCATGATATTTTTAAGTTTTTGCTGCATTCGAAGAATAAGAATAAGAAGAATAATAAATCCTATAAAAAGTGTTCCAGAGATAATAAAAAGAGTCTGCATATAGCTAGCATACTAGCGTATATACGTATAATTTCAACCGCAAGAGATAGAAAATTATTATAGTTGGTGTACAATTTTCATATGATTTCTTTTTTTAATCGACAGAAAAAACGTGTTTATTTGGATTATGCATCTGCAACACCAATGAGCTGTCGTGTTCAGGACAAAATGCGATCGGTAGATTCTTATTATTGTAATCCAGGCGGCCTCTATCGAGAATCAATAGCGATTCAGGGTTTGATTTCTGATGCTCGAACAGCAGTAGCTCAGAGTATAGGCGCACGCCCATCACAGATCTATTTTATGGACGGTGCAACTGAGGCAAATAATTTTGCTGTATTTGGTGTAATTGAGGCGTTGCGGCAGGGTAATGCAGGCATCAAACCGCATATCATAACAACCAAAATCGAGCATTCATCAATCCTTGAACCTGTTCGTTTTCTGGTTGATGCTGGCTATGTTGATGTTGATTATGTTTCTGTGGACAAGTTTGGTTGTATTGATTTGGGCGAATTAAAAAAATACCTACGACCAGAGACGGTACTCCTTTCTTTTTCTTATGTTAATGGTGAGATCGGTACAATTCAGGATATAAGATCAATTATGAAAACAGTGCGCCATCATCGCAAGAAGCATAAGACGGCATATCCTTATGTTCATGTTGATGCTGTGCAGGCAATTAATTACGTAGAGTTAATTGATATCCATAAGCTTGGTGTTGATATGATGACAATATCTAGTTCAAAAATCTATGGTCCTAAAAAAACTGCAGCATTATTTATTAAAACCGGTGTACAGATTAATTCGGTGATGTTTGGAGGTAATCAGGAGCGTGGTTTACGACCGGGTACTGAGGATATACAAAAGATCATAGGAATTGCAGAGTCAATAGTTGAAACAAGAGAAATGCAGTCGATTGAATCAGATCGGCTATATGGATTACAACAATACCTGGAATCTGAAATTAAAAAATATGATGAGAACATTATTCTTAATTCATCAGCTACTGAAAAGATTCCTAATATTGTAAATATCAGTATTCCAAATATTTCCCATGAGGAGTTGGTGATTAGGTTAGATGCTGCAGGTTTTATGTGTAGTGTAAAATCAGCCTGCAAAAGTGGCGAAGACGGAGACTCTCATGTAATTAGTGCAATTGCAGCGGGTGATAGTCGGCCAACAGGATCAGTACGAATCTCAATGGGGCGCCATACGCACAAGCCTGATATTCAAAAATTTATCAAATCATTTATTCAGATTGTTGATAGCTTGAAAGAAACGTATAAAAAATACTACTCAGGTGAGTAGTATTTTTTTAATATAGTTCAGATCTTATTTTCCTAAAATTTCATTTATATGAAAAACTTGTCAAAAAAGGTCGTGGGTATATAATTCAGGGTATATTATTCATATACTACATCTTATGTAGGTAGTGAGGGTCTACTCAAAAATAATCGTATGCCACCATTTCAAAATTTTACAAAAAAAGCAAAAGAAGTTATTCGTCGCTCGCACGAGCTTGCTATGGAGCGCGGGCAAAACCATGTAAATGCTATTCATTTACTGGCTTCGCTTTCAACCCAGGATGATAGCTTTGTAAATGCTGTATTAGAGAAATTGCAAATTGATTCGCAGGCCTTTATGCATGATATATTAGATCACCTGGACGAAGGAGAGTCTTCAATTCAAGAGGATACTCTGTCGTCGGCTGTTCAGATGTATCTTACACCTGATCTTGCTCAGATTATTGAAAGGTCTATGAAAATCTCAAAAGAGATGGATGATGAGGTTATTTCTACAGAGCATTTATTTTTGGCTTTGTTTGACGTTGATAATGCGGCCCAAGCATTTCTGGAGGATATAGAATTAGAACGCAAAAAGGTTGTTAAGATAATGCATGACTTGCGTGAAGAGGAAAAACAACTACAAACAAGTTTCAAGAAAAAATTTAGGAATCTTTCTAAATACTCCAGAAACCTAACGGAGCTTGCACAGAAAGATAAATTAGATCCTGTGGTTGGTCGTGATCAGGAGATCATGCGGCTGATTCAAATCTTATCTAGGCGTACAAAAAATAATCCTATTCTTATTGGGGAACCTGGAACAGGAAAGACAGCTGTTGTCGAAGGGTTGGCTCAACGTATGGCAAAATCTGATGTTCCAGAGTCTTTGCGCGACAAAGAATTAGTTCTTTTGGATTTGGGTCTATTGGTGGCGGGTACAAAGTACCGAGGAGAATTTGAAGATCGGCTAAAGAAGATCATGAAAGAGGTTGAGGCTTCAAACGGTGCTGTTATTTTATTTATTGACGAGATTCATACTATGATCGGTGCAGGTGCTTCAGAAGGGTCAATGGATGCTGCAAACATTCTTAAGCCTGCATTGGCACGCGGTGAAATCCGTGTTATTGGTGCTACTACTTTATCAGAGTATCAAAAACATTTTGAAAAAGACGCAGCCCTGGTTCGTCGATTTCAGCCAGTAACTGTTAATGAGCCCTTGGCAGATGATGCGATTGCAATATTGCGTGGTCTGAAGTCAAAGTATGAGCTTTATCATGGGGTTCAAATTACAGATAATGCAATCGTCTCGGCTGTAAATCTATCATCCCGGTATATTACCCATAGGTACTTACCAGACAAAGCCATCGATTTAATTGATGAGGCTGCATCGAGCTTAAAGATTTCGTTGCAGAATAAGCCAACTGAATTAGAAAAAGCTCATCGTAAAATCACTCAGCTTGAAATTGAAAAAGAGTCTTTGGTTTCTGATATAGAAAAAGATATCACTGCTGCAAAAAAGCGTGATTCAAAGATAGACAAAGAGATTGCAGACTTGCGAGAATCTACTCGTGAACTTGAGCTAAAATGGAATAATGAAAAAACTATCTTGGGTACCATCGCTGAGCTAAAGGAACTTCTCGAAAAGTATAAAACAGAAGCAGAACAGTCAGAGCTGGAGGGAGAGCTCGGTAAGGTTGCCGAGATTATCTACGGTATCATCCCTGCAACAGAAAAACGGCTTGAAAAAGAGCAAAAGAAGTTAGCTCGATTACATAAAAACAAACGAATTCTACGAGAGGAGGTTTCCGAGGAGGATATTGCGAGGGTTGTAGCAAAATGGACAGGGGTCCCTGTGAACCGAATGCTTGCAGAAGAAAACGAAAAACTTGCTGGGATGGAGGATGCGTTAAAACAGCGTGTTCAAGGTCAAGATACAGCGATCGAAACCATTGCTCATGCTATTCGTCGTTCACGTGTTGGGATAGGTGACCCGAACCGACCAATTGGATCGTTTATTTTCCTGGGACCAACAGGTGTCGGAAAGACAGAGCTAACCAAGGCCCTAACTGAATTTATGTTTGACGATGAGAAATCATTAATTCGAGTAGATATGTCTGAGTACATGGAAAAACATGCTATTTCTAAGTTAATTGGATCGCCTCCTGGGTATGTCGGTCATGATGAAGCTGGTCAGTTTACCGAAATGGTCCGCCACCGACCGTACTCTGTTGTTTTACTAGATGAGATTGAGAAAGCTCATCCTGACGTATTTAATATACTTCTACAGGTATTAGATGACGGACGTCTAACCGATGCAAAAGGGCGAGTTATTGATTTTAAAAATACCATTATTATTATGACCTCTAATCTTGGCTCACATCATTTGCAAAAAATGCAATCAATTGGTTTTGCCGAAGGGGTACCGGAGATGGAATATGCACAGACAAAATCAAAAGTAATGGCTTCCTTGCGTGATTTTTTCCGCCCAGAGTTTTTGAATCGACTGGATGATATTGTTATCTTTGAGCCGCTAAAAAAAGAGGTTATTCATCAGATCGTGGTTCAGCAGTTAGATCAGGTTTCCTTGCGGCTGAGGGAAAAAGGAATTACTCCTACCTTCTCTAAAAAACTTATTAGTTATCTAGCAGATAAAGGTTTTGATCCGCAATATGGAGCCCGACCATTACGGAGACTTATTCAGAATGAAATATTGAATGAGCTGGCACTACAGATGATTAAAAATAAGATTAAACCAGATTCAAAAATCACTATTGATTGCAGTGGGTCGTCGGTTGTTGTAAAGTTAAAAAAGAAACCGGTACGCCGAAAGATATCAGAAAAAAAACAAAGCACTAGCTAAAAAAAAAGAATTGTGATATACTCGTTTCGTTCAGTAATGAATGGAACAGTATGCGTCGATGGCAGAGCGGTCAAATGCACGGGACTGTAAATCCTGCGACACTAGTCTACGGGGGTTCGAATCCCTCTCGGCGCACCGAAGCTCCCTAAGGGGGGCAAAACCACTCAAATCCCCTTTATTTATAAGG
>CAZQWK010000035.1:0-6507 GCA_964597245.1 uncultured Candidatus Saccharibacteria bacterium
CTACTATTTTGGTAAATAATGTTCAGGCAGATCAATCAAGTATTCGTGGTGGGCAAGATTTGAATGTACGTGTTGAGTATGAAAATACCCTACAGGAAGATTTGGAGAATGTATCGATAGTTCTTCATCTAGATGGAAATATTTTCGATGCCTCGAGGATTAATCTACAACAAGGTTTTTATAATTCTGCGACACAAACCATTACATTTGATCAAACAACCACAGGTCAACTAGCACTACTTGCCCCTGGAGAGACTGGTTCGTTTAATTTTACTCTCTATGGTAGAGAATTAGTAAGCGCCTCAGGTGTATTATCTAATCCATCAGTAGATATCTCTGCTGATATTCAGGCGACGAGAGCAGGAGAGGTGGAACAGGCCTACCGAGTGGCTAGCCACCTGGCTACTGTCAATTCTGATATTTCAATTATTCCATCTGTTCTTCATTATGAGGGTGTATTCCAGAATTATGGTCCAATGCCTCCACGAATCAATCAGTCAACATCCTACACCTTGGTTTTCCAAATTACGAATTCTTCAAATGATATTAAAGATGCCGAGATGGTAACCTTCCTGCCTCCGTATGTTGAGTGGCAGAATGCAATAGCGCCATCAACGGAACGAGGTAATGTTAGTTATGATCCCACAACCCGAAAATTAATATGGAGTTTGGGTGATGTAAAAGCTGGTGTGGGTGTAAACTCTGTGGTGCCTCGAGAACTATCTGTTCAGGTGGTCGCTACACCTTCTGTTCAGCAGATTGACGGAACAATTGCATTGACTGGTGATATTGTTCTTAGTGCTGTTGATGGGTTTACAGGAACGAATCTGTCGTTTAAAAAGATCCCAGTAGAAAATCGACTAAACAACCGAAGTGCTGTAGGTTATGACGGCCGCGTTGTTCAATAAAAACACCTTTAATGGGTGTTTTTTTATGCTAAACTACAACCATGAATAAAAGAGGATTTACCCTGATCGAACTCCTGGTAGTCGTTGCTATTATTGGAGTATTGGCATCCATGGTGATGTCGAGTTTGAATGATGCACGTGACCGTGCTCGCCTAGCAAGGGCGCAAAATGACTTTAGGCAGATTGAAAAATTAGTTCTTTCGGCGCAGCTTAATACCAATGAATATTTACGGTATATAACAAATAGTGGTTGTTCTGCTTGTGCTTGTTCTAGTTTAGGTGGTGGCTTGTTGGCGTCACAGTGTGTTGATCGATGGGAGACATCTATAGATATTATTGTTGCAGCAGCAGGAGAAGATCCTTCAGTTGCGGAGAGGTTCTATCGTGACCCCTGGGGTAATCCGTATTTACTTGATGAGAATGAGGCAGAGGGTTGTGGTAGGTTTGATCTCATTATGAGTACTCTCGGAGGAGAGCTTGTTCATGATGAATATATTGCCGACTACGTAAGAACTCCTGGTATATATATACACGAAATGAATGCTCTGTATTCTCAGCAATGTTAAAACACCTTTAATCGGTGTTTTTTTATGCTAAACTACAACCATGAATAAAAGAGGATTTACCCTAATCGAACTCCTAGTAGTCGTTGCTATTATTGGAGTATTGGCATCCATGGTGATGTCCAGTCTGAATGATGCCAGGGAACGAGCACGAGAGGCCCGAGCTCTTTCAGAAATGAAATCAATATATACTGCCTTTCAGATGTATCTTCTAGATAATAATGGTAATGGAATTAATTTACCTCCAGTGAACGGGAATGGTTCTACGAGCTGGCATGAGCCTGATTGCGAGGGTACTTATACCCTGGGGGCAGATGGAAACGATTTTCCAAATGGTGCACTGCTATCTACATTTGCGACAGAACTCGATCCTTATATTGATACGAGTATGCTAAACCCATGGGGTTACCGGTATGAAATTGATGCTGTGTATGTGTGCAGTTCTGGAAATTCAAATCTAGATATTCCATGTAATGGCGAGACAAAAATGGTATACGCTCTGGTTGCAAATAAGGTATCCGAGGGTGTAAACGGATATTCAAATGATGAGGTGATTTATGAAATTTGCCGACACGATTAAAAGCACCGCATTGGTGTTTTTATAATATTTTTTTTGAAAAAAAATCGCCTTTCTATATACTGATGATATGAATAATGAATCTAAAACAATGAATGAAATTATTGCCTTTGCAAAAGAAAAAGGGTTTGTATTTCAGTCGTCTGATATCTATGGAGGTCTTGCTGGAGCATATGATTTTGGTCCACGCGGTGTTGAGTTGCTAAATAATATTAAAAAATTCTGGTGGAAAGAGGTTGTACAAAAGCGACCTGATTACTATGGTATTGATTCAGCTATGTTCAAGCATCCTCGTGTTTGGGAGGCTTCAGGGCATGTTGGGGGTTTTTCCGATCCAATTGTAGAATGTCGTGATACTCAGAAACGCTTACGTGTCGACAAGGAGCTGGAGGCGCTTGGCGTATCTGCAGATGAAAAAATGCCAATCGAGGATATTCAAAAACTCTTTGATGAACACAAAGATCAAATTGCAGAAAAATATAAATTATCAGGAAATTTTACGCCAGTTCGAGCATTTAATTTATTGGTATCATCAAATCTGGGTGATTTTACAGGTAGTGATTCTGACCCTGTGTATTTACCAGGGGAGGCGTGTCAGGGTATTTATCTGAATTATAAAAATGTAGTCGATTCGGTACACCCAAAGATTCCATTTGGTATTGGGCAGATCGGTAAGGCTTTTCGTAATGAAATTTCACCGCGAAATTTCTTGTTCCGGACACGAGAATTTGAACAGGCGGATACACAATATTTTGTAAAACCTGGAGAAAATAAAGAGGCATATGAAACAATCAAAAAACAACGCTGGCAGTGGTACCTAGATTTAGGGATAGCGGCAGAGAATCTACGCTGGTCACAGCATGATAATCTAGTTTTTTACGCCGATGATGCCTGGGATATCGAATATAATTTTCCTGATTATGGATTTGATGAAATCGAGGGATTACATGATCGAACTGATTATGACCTTACTCAGCATACAAAATTTTCGGGAACAGACTTGTCGTTTAATGATAATGGGGAAAAATTCATTCCGTATATTTTAGAGACCTCTATGGGGTTGGGGCGTGTTTTTTTGGCACTTTTGTCTGAATCGTATACGCGCGAAGAAATTGGTGAAAATGATGTGCGTACGGTACTGAAATTAAAGCCATCATTGGCACCATATGCTGTGGCGATCCTACCCTTAACTAAAAAGGATGGGTTACCAGATATCGCAAAAGAAATTTATGCAGAATTAGCCGAAGACTATGCTGTTAGTTATGCAGAATCAGGATCGATCGGTAAGCGCTACCGCAAGGCCGATGAAATTGGAACACCGTTTTGTATTACTGTTGATTACGAAACAAAGGATGATCATTCAGTGACTATCCGTCATCGTGACAGCATGCAGCAAGAGCGGGTTGCGATTACCGACCTTACGCTGTTTATCAAAAAACATCTTTAGTGGGTGTTTTTTTGTTGTCTCAAATTTATGAATATTGGTAATAAAAATATAAATAAATATTTTATAAAAAAGTCAATATTTTAACTTTTGGTTTAAAATTTGCTCTTATTGCAATGTTTTTTTGATACGTCAAGTTTTTTAGTTTATAACAGGATCATTGTTAATCAAGAAAAAATATGTATAGAAAAAGTTTTCACCAGTTTCAAAAAAAATATATCTCAGAGAATAAAAATAGTCTAAAAATGAGAGACTTACTTATTGAAGATAAAACTATTAACCCAATAGAATTAAGTATTTTGGATGTTGGTTGTGGATCAGGGTTAGACCTAGAGTTCTTTGCTGATCTAGAGTTCAGGTCTTGCGCTGGGATAGATATTACAGGTTCACTGGTAGATATTGCTAGAAAAAATAATCCGTCAGCTGAAATCGTCCATGGTTCATTTCAGGAATTAGAATGGCAGGATAATTCATTTGATATTGTATGGAGTAAATATGCTTTACAGGTAGAGAAAGACATAAATAAAAGTATTTCAGAAATATCGCGTGTTATTAAAGCAGGAGGTATTGCGTTTATGCAGGTAACACATCCATTTAGAACTCTTGCATTGAATAGCTCAGAGGATTATTTTTCTGAAGAAAAGATACTTTATCCATCGGCTGATGATAATTCTCAGGATTTTGTCGAACACCATATAACACTTACATCTTGGTTTACTGCGTTTATGGATCATGGGTTTGAAGTGATTAGATTTGAAGAAATTTTAAACAAAAAACCTGAAAAATATTCAGGTGTAATTACTCCAAGTGCTGCAATCTTGGTGCTTAGAAAAAAATGAATTTTGATACAGAATATAAAAAAATAATACAGCAGTGTTTGGGCGGGGAATTACGTCTCACAAGAGATGTTCCCGCCTACTCGGTACTGGCGGTAACGCTACGACATGATATGTCATTAGGTTTTCCTGCGACAACATTACGGAAGTTGCCATTTCGATCTGTTGCGGTTGAAACTGATTTTTATCTAAAAGGTTTAACTGATAAGAAGTGGCTTCAGGATAGGGGGTGTAAATTCTGGGATCATTGGAGCTCACCAACATCTAACGACGATAGTGATCTTGGTCCTATATATGGATTTGAGTGGCGTAACTGGGGCCGGGATTATAGAGGTGTAGAGGCTAAAGGGGTAGATCAGCTAAAAAAACTGATTCATGAAATAAAGATAAACCCAGACAGCAAGCGCCTAGTGGTTTCTCAGTGGAATCCTGCAAATATGGAACATTGTTCTATTCCGCCATGCCCATTTGCATTCCAGATTTTAAAATATGGAAATAAATTAAATATGATTTTCTATCAGCGTAGTGTTGATGTTTGCCTTGGTCTACCAAATGATTTTGCTCAATATGCATTATTGCTGGAATTAATTTGTGCTGAAACGGGGTATGTTCCAGGTGAAGTTATTGCCATGTTCGGTCAAGCTGAATTATATGAAAACCATATTGGCAATGCAAAAGAGATGTTAAAGAGGGGGGAGAAAAAACCACCCAAACTGACACTGCCTACAGGTGCAAATTTGGATAGCTTTAATTATTTTGATGCTATATTGCAGGAGTATGATCATCATGACCAGCTGACTTTTAAAATTTCAGTTTAAAAAAGCTACTTAATAGGTAAAAAATATTTGCATTGATTAATTATTTATTAAACTAAGATAAAACATAGATATGAAAAAACAAATAAGTATATTCGGAAAATCTACCGTAAAAGAATCTAAAAAATCTTATCAAATAATAAAAGAGGTTGCCCAAAGATTGGTTTTGGAGGGTTGTATATGCATGCACGGCGGTTACAGTGGTGGTGTTATGCAAGCGGTTGCTGATGGTGCTCAGTTGGCTATTCAGGAAAACCACCTTGATCCAGGTTTAAATATAGGAGTTCCTGAGCAGCGATTTGATAAAAAGTGGCCGCGTGTCCCATTTGCTACATTTACAGAACCAGCAAGCGATATTTATGATCGATTGCGAACATTAATGACCTCAGATGTGTTTATTGTTGCTCCTGACGGCGGAGAGGGAACCTTTCTAGAGCTTGATATTGCTATTCATGAGAATAGTATCAATCAGCTACTGGGAAAGCCAACAAAGCCTATTATTTGCCTCGAAGGAGAAGATAAGAAGTGGACAAATCTATTTATTTCACGATTACGGTATTTAGATATTTCAAAGAGGGAAGAAGGGCAATATCCTTGGATTTCTTTTATTGATTGTTCTGGTTATGGTGTGTCTGAGTTGGTGGATATTATAGTAAATAAAATAAATCACATAGATTGGTCTATGTGATTTTTTTCTTAATTTCTTCTGGTAAGACAAAGGGTTGAGAAATTTTCTTTTTTATTTTCATAGCTTTTTGTTTATTGTTCTCTATTGTAAATAGAGCCTTATGTTCTCTACCTAGGATTTCACGAAGCTTTTTTTCTTTTTGTGCTGTACTAGTATCTTGCTTATATATGCTATTAATTTCTTTTGATGTTCCTTCTGGTATTTTTACGTTTACTATAAGGTCACCAATCACAAATAGATGCTCTTTTTCCTTGAGTGACTTAATGCTAAAAATTTCAATTTTGTAGTTTGGTGTATTAAAGTCTTTTTTGTATTTTTTATCTAATTCTGTTACTCCACCAATAACATAGAATGTATATTTATTTTTGTTTAGTGTTTCTGTCGCAAATTGTTTTTCAGACTCTTCTCTTTTTGGTGTATAAATCCAGAATTGGTGATATGAGTACAGAAAGATGGGCTCACTGGCAAGTCTTTGGTTCATCGCCTCGGTTACATGCTTCCAGTGAGCATCTAGGTTTTGCAGTGAATTAAATTTATAGGTGAATTTTTCTCCTTCTTCTGGAAGTTCGACGTCTTGGACATTGATCATTTTTGATACATTTTGAATCCATTCATTGCTGACGGTGTATTGTTGTTTATTTTTTAGGACGACTTCTGATTCCAGTAAAATATTTAA
>CAZQWK010000036.1:0-6162 GCA_964597245.1 uncultured Candidatus Saccharibacteria bacterium
AAATCCGCGTGGTATGTCTGCGCATCAGGGTCTTTGACGAATTTTCCATCAATTAATGTTGCGGTGCGAGAATTAATTTCTGCGTAGACTTCGTTCATAACGGCTGACGGGTTGTACCCTAGTTTTGCCATGGCCCCGGTTGCAAATACGATGATATCTCCCAGAGCATCGATGATTTTTTCATCATCAGTATTACTATTTTTAGTAAATTCATTGGCTAGGGTTACGGCCTTGTCCCGGGCACTAATACTGTCGTAATTCCCAGTACTTTCTAATAGTTCCTCAATATTAAATGACATTTCTTTGCTATGATTGAAACCCTTTTCAATCAATCCGCGTTCTTGGTTCCATTGCACGATTTTTTCAAACATATTCATACCTAAATTATAGCACGAGGCATGATATAATTTATGTATGAAAAAAGGAAAACTTATTGTAATAGGAGGGACCGATGGTTCAGGAAAGGCGACCCAGGTCGCCCAATTAAAAGAACGCCTAGTCGCAGAAGGTCACCGGGTACAATCATTAGATTTCCCGAGGTATTATGATAATTTTTTTGGAGGTTTTGTCGGGGAATGTTTGGCAGGTAAACATGGTGACTGGGCCGGATTATCACCAAAAATTGCATCAGTGATATATGCCGCAGATCGATTTGAATCATCAGCACAAATTAAACAATGGTTGAGTGATGGATGTATTGTTGTCTTAGATCGCTATGTCTCTGCAAATCAAATTCATCAGGGTGGAAAAATTTCTGATCCAGACGAACGCCAAGAATTCATGCAGTGGCTAGATACTATGGAACATGGGGTATTTCAGATTTCTCGACCTGATATTATTTTGTATCTGGATGTTCCTGTGACTCTTTCTCGAAAAATTTTAATGAAAAAAGAGAATCAGGATTCTAAAAAATACCTTAATGATGCTGGTGATCAGCATGAAAATAATATTCAGCACCTAGAAGACGCTAGGAGATCTGGATTAAAAATGATCGCTGAAAACAATAATTGGGTTCGTGTAGTTTGTAGTGAAAACGAAGAGATATTGCCAATCGAAACGATTCACGAAAAAATTTATAATCAGATTCAAGAATTTCTTTCTGAATAATTTGTACATAAAAACAGAAATCATAGATTTCTGTTTTTAATTTTGTTACAGTATTTCTATATGAAAAAAATTATCTTAATTGTTGTGCTGCTAGGAATTGTTGCAGCAGGGTGGTATTTGCTGTCACCATTGTTTATTAATAGTGTTGTAGACGAAGAGCTTCCAGTTACGTTTTCTTCACAGAGGATAGATATTCCACCTGTTGATCTTTCCGAGGGCGACTACGACCCAAAATCTGACCAGGTATTAATGGAGGAATTTGCTGGTATGCCGGATGTAGTTATGAATGAGTCAATGGTTGAGGTTTCAGAGCCAGAGACATCTATTCAGACTGTTGGGAATTTTATTGGTGCAGATGCTATTCATAGTGGAGAGGGTGAAGTAAAAATTATTACGAATGGTTCGCAGCAATTTTTGCGTTTTGAAAATTTCTCGGTCACTAATGGTCCAGATTTATTTGTAACCTTGAATAAGGGAGACTCACCGAAATCTGAACATGTGATTATTTCAGGACTAAAGGGGAATAAGGGGGACCAAAATTACGATATCTCAGAGTATGATTTATCTGAATATGAATCAGTTTCTGTGTATTGTCGAGCATTCTCGGTAGAATTTGCCACTGCATTATTGGAATTATAAAAAACAACCACAGAGTTGTTTTTTTTGCTACATAGACAACTGTCCTTGTCGTGATAGTCTATTGGTATGAAGTCTACTATTGTATTATCAGATTTACATCTAGGGGGTGTTATTTCTGAAAAAAGAAAGCGGGCATTATTAAAATTATTTCATGAGCATGATGTAATTATTTTTAATGGTGATTTTTTAGATGATTTTTGGGATTATAGAGCTACGGTGCGTAATAATAGTGTCTTATTCGAAGCTCTAAAGTCAAAATATATTGTATATATATTCGGAAATCACGATCGTGATACTTCTGAACTAAGAGCAGCAACAGATTTTTTTGTAAATGAATATACCGATGAGTATTCTGTTTTTGCACTAGATCATGAATACAAGATCCAGCATGGCCATGCTATTTACCCGCGGCCAGATGAAATTCTCTACAAAACACCAACAAATATATTTCAGAAAATGAAACAGATATGTGCTCAGGGCATTTGGAAGGTTCTGTATCCGGTTATTTTATGGATACGATACCGGCTTGAGGTGTTTGCGCTGACCCGTGCTCTACATCGATCTATTGTCGCAAGACAAAATATCATAATGAGAAATTTTGCCGAAAAAAATATGAAGGAGAATCAGGTGTTACTGTGCGGGCATAGTCATTTTCAGCAAGACTTCTTTGATCAGAAATTTATTAATACAGGTGCAAATGCTTATTCTCGATTGGAGTACCTTATCATTTCTTCCGACGGATATCGGTTGGTTTCTGAAAATATTTAGTTTTATATTTAAAAAAATAACAGATTATTCTGTTATTTTTTTAAATATGTAGTGGGTATTATTTTGTTCAGCCTGCACCTTGGTCCCGTGAGAGATATGTTTTATTGTATACGGAACCAGAGGGTTAAAAATTTCTTTTGTGTTCGCAATAGAGAAAGAGTGCTGAAATTCAATTTCGTAATCGGTATTATAGCGGGTGATATTAAATATGTTTTCATTCACTTGCTCTATGTGGAACCAGACGCCACACCCTTCGCCGGGCAGCCACTGGGATCCATCGGGTATTTTATTGTTTTTTTCAGGTTCAATGGTTCTCCCTATCATGGTAGTTTTTTACTTAATAAATGAATAGTTTTACCTTTTTTAATACCCTGTGCGTCATAAATGTAGTATTCAGAATATGAATTAATGATACGTACATTTGATCGTGGTGTTGGGGTGAGGGTATAGGGGATTTGTAATAGTATTTTTCTGAGCACTCCAATGTTCCCAGCTAGGCTTACCTGAGCTACGTATCTCGAGCAATTGGTTCCTCCGATAGTAAATGGTCCATAGGGAATAGCATCGCGTTCGTGCATTTGAATGGATTTATTGTAGCAATCTGTAAAATTATCAATATGCTGGATTCCGGCGATCACATGGCCTTCTCCGTGATTTGCTTTGTTTACAAAGAGATATTGTAGGATTTCTTCGATATTTTTAATTCCTCCGTTGGTATCAATATCTGCTGTGATGGGTATTTTGGTGTCAGGGTCTGATTCGTGGTTTCGGACGCGACCATGTTTGTTTGGTGTATGATATCGTCCAAAATCGGAATAATAAATATTACCTGTCGCTGTTTCTATAAGTAGCATTGCCGCGTGCCCAACGTGCCAAAATCCATTTTTTATGAACCCTAATTTTTCTGCAGGGTAATCGTACCATTTACCTTCTTTGATTGCGGGTGTTTCTGGCCATGCAAGCGGAATAATTATTCCGCTGCCCGCTGCCCGCTGCCCGCTGCCCGCTGCCCGCTTTCTGTAACCTTCATAAATTAGATCATAATCATATGAATAAATACTTCAAGGCTAGTTGCTGATATGTATCTATTTTTTTATTTTGCGGAAATTATATAATAGATCTCATGAATGGATTATCAACATCTCAAATCCCATTATTACGTGAAAAATTTGGATACAATGAATTACCTCGTTCCGCTAAGAAAAAGTGGTGGCAAATGTTTTTTGCCCAATTTAATAATGTATTAATTATTATTTTATTTGTTGCGGCGATTATTTCGGTATTTCATGATGTTACCGAGGCTTTGGTGATTATCGGTATTATCGTATTGAATGCAGCAATTGGTTTTTTTCAGGAGTTTAAGACAGAAAAAACATTAGAGGCGTTACAAAAATTAGTCAGTCCCGAGGTGCGCGTAATTCGCGACGGAGAGCAGCAAATGATTGAGTCACGATTATTGGTACCAGGCGATATTGTGGTACTAGGGGAAGGGGGCAAGATACCGGCTGATGGCATAATCCATAAATCACAATCATTACGTATCGAAGAATCTTCATTGACTGGTGAGTCATTGGCAATTGAAAAACAGCAGGAAAATGAGGTGTTCATGGGGACATCGGTGGTACGTGGTTCTGGGGTTATGCAGGTGAAAAAAATCGGAGAGCAGACGCGTTTTGGTGAAATTGCCCGCCTGACTACAACCACCAAAACAGCTCTGTCACCATTACAAAAGGAACTCCATTCCATTGGTATTTTTGTGGCAAAAATGGCTGGAATTATTTCTGTATTGTTGTTGATCGTACATGTGTTTCGGAATATGAATACCGGTGAATCATTGATTTCGGTGATACTAGAGGGGATGGTGTTTGCTGTTTCGGTTGCTGTGGCTGCTGTGCCGGAAGGTTTACCAACCACAATTACGGTAGCGTTGGCACTAGGTGCATCAGTACTGGCAAAGAAAAATGCTATTATCAAAAAACTATCTGCAGCAGAAACATTAGGAACTGTTTCGACGATTTGTAGTGACAAGACAGGGACCCTAACGAAAAATGAAATGACGGTAAAAACGTTAATTGGGTCAGACGGGCAGCAGGTTAATTTTTCTGGTGTCGGCTATAATCCCGATGATGGAGGTATTATGGAGGAAGTTCAGGATTGTCGCGAGGTATTGCGCATGGCTGATATTGCCTACTATTGTAATGACGCCCAGTTGATCCAAAAAAATAATCAATACCAAATTATCGGTGACCCTACCGAGGCTGCATTATTGACGATGTCCGAAAAAATTTATGCGCACGTAGGCGATGAAAAAACGACCTACAATGGTGATTATGTATTTCCATTTGATTCAGATAGGAAAAGAATGTCTGTAAATGTGACCGGTATCAATGAGCAAAAATTCGTATTTACAAAAGGAAGCCCTGATCACGTGTGGTCTATTTGTTCTCATTATTGGGACGGGGAATCAGTACAAAAAATGACCGACGAGGTGTTACTGAAATTTCAAACGCAGTATGACGAATTAGCAGAGCAGGCTCTACGCGTGTTGGCGCTGGCCTATAAAACGGTAGATAGTCATAGTCAGGATATTTCAGAAACAGAATCTGGATTGGTGTTTGCTGGATTAGTCGGAATGATTGATCCACCGCGTGATGATGTGCGTGCAGCAATTGCTCAAACGCGCCAGGCAGGAATCCGAACAATTGTTATCACGGGTGATTATGGAATTACTGCGTCGGTCATTGCTCAGCAATTAGGGATTACAGATTCATCGGTGCGGATTATTACCGGAACCGAATTGGAAGATATTTCTGATCAGGAGTTATCAGATCTATTGGCTGATCATGAACAGCAAGTGATTTTTGCTCGATCTATGCCAGCTCAGAAAATGCGCATCGTCGAGGCACTGCAAAAAAATGGTGAGATTGTCGCCATGACTGGGGATGGTGTAAATGACGCACCGGCATTAAAACGTGCAGATATTGGTGTTGCTATGGGGATTACTGGAACCGAGGTTTCAAAAGAGGCTGCAACACTAGTGTTACTAGACGACTCATTTTCAACTATTGTAAAAGCTGTTCACGAAGGTCGCCGTATTTACGACAATTTGAAAAAATTTGTCTTATATACATTGTCATCGAATATTGGTGAGTTGTTGGTAGTATTTATTTCGATTATGGCTGGTTTTCCGATGGTACTCACAGCACTATTGATTTTAACTATTAATTTAGGAACAGATATTTTACCCGCAATCGCATTAGGTGTAGATCCAGCAGATCCAGGTGTGATGACTCGCAAGCCGCGCGATCCAAATGTACCTGTATTAAATCCATCATTTTTACGAATTCTATTTTTCATTGGTATCGCAATTGGTATTTCGGTATTGATTGCATTTATGTTTAGTTTGTACCAATCTGGATGGCAGTGGGGAGAGGTCGCTAGTGCCAGCGTATTGCAGCGCGCACAAACCATCGCATTTGCCACATTAGTGTGCAGCCAGTTACTGAATTCATTATCATTGAAAACATCACGAAATATTTCGTGGTCGATATTGGTTTCAAATCCATTTCATTTGTTGGCGATTGTGACATCTATGGCATTGGTGTTATTGGTGGTGTATGTTCCACAATTAAATACATTATTGAAAAC
>CAZQWK010000037.1:0-6047 GCA_964597245.1 uncultured Candidatus Saccharibacteria bacterium
ATTAATAATGAGTTAGCTGATAATAACGAACTGTTGTTGGTGTATGAAAATATTGAACAACCATTAATTCCAATCATTGAAAAAATGCAGGATGCTGGAATTTTGATTGATCAGGAATTCTTCAAGGATTTATCTGCAGAATATCATGCCGAGTTGGATATTTTACAGAAAAAAATCTATGACCTAGTAGGATTAGAATTCAATATTAAATCCCCGAAACAACTATCGCAGGTTTTGTTTGAAAATCTAGAATTACCAACCAAGGGGATTAAAAAATCAAAAACAGGATCCTATTCAACAAATGCAGGAGTACTGGAGAAATTACATGATGCTCATGAAATTATTCCATTGATTATTGAATATCGAGAATTAGATAAATTACTGTCGACATATATTGATGTTATTCCGGGTATGGTGACCGATGACGGGCGATTACATGCAGAATTTTTGCAAAACGGAACAGTAACTGGGCGTTTTTCATCACGTCATCCAAACATGCAAAACATTCCAACACGCAGTGATTTGGGGAGAAAAATCCGGAAGGGGTTTGTGGCGCGGCCAGGCACACAATTAGTATCATTTGATTACTCGCAAATTGAATTACGTTGTTTGGCTATATTATCTGGTGATCAGGGGTTGATTGAGATTTTCAATACTGGCCAGGATATTCATGCTGCGGTGGCAGCACGTATTGGTGGTGTTTTGATTGATCAGGTAGATCGTGAGATGCGACGCAAAGCAAAGATTGTTAATTTTGGGATCTTGTATGGTATGGGTGTAAATTCATTGAAAAAAGAAATGAATGTCGAGCGTGCCGAGGCGCAAGAATTCTATGATGGTTTTTTTGCACAATTTCCGGTGGCGACAGGGTATTTAGAATCCACTAAGGAGTATGCACGAACCCATGGCTACACCAAAACATTATTTGGGAGACGTCGCCAGTTTAAGAATATTAATGCGAAATTACCCTTTATTCGGGCCATGGCTGAGCGTATGGCGATTAATGCACCAATTCAGGGTACCTCTGCTGATATGATCAAATTAGCAATGATACAGATTACTGAATACCTAGTAGCCCAAGGGAAAACACAGCAAGCAGCATTAATTTTACAGATTCACGATGAGGTTATTTATGAAGTTGAGTCAGATTTTGTAGATGAATTTTCTGACCAGGTAATGAGGATTATGCAAAACACTCTTGCACAGTCTTATTTGAATTACGATGCACCGGTTCCATTGATAGTACACTCATCATCTGGTGATCATTGGGGAGAGTTGAAATAAAAAACAAAGCATATGCTTTGTTTTTTATTATTATCAATATAGCGTGTTGTTATTCTTAATTAATTAGGGTCAAGACCAGTGCATTCATCTGATGTACAACATCTTCATCGACCTTGGTTTTTGGTGTTTAAGATAGGATATTCCTATTTTTTTTGTTTGGTATACTGAATCTAATGTTGTATTTATTACATGGAAATAAAAATGCTCGCAAAGAAGCCATCACTAAAAAAGCTAAGATATTGGGTATTACTCCTGTGCATATTCGCAGTGATGATTTGGCTGAAAAAGATATTCATGAAATTGCGGTAACACAAACAGGATTATTTAGTGATCAGGAAATGTATATTATTCATGATCTTGCTCGAACGTTAGATTTGGATAATTTACTACCCGAATATTCTGGATCAGAAAACCATTTTGTTTTTTCTGAAGAGTCTATCACTAAACCGGTCACGAAAAAATTCGAAAAATATAATGCAGTCATCAAGGATTTTGGAAAAGAAATAAAAGAAAAAAAACAAGAATTTAATATGTTCTCGCTTACAGATGCATTGGGCGCACGTGATCGAAAGAATCTGTGGTTACTATTTCAACAGGCACGCGAGCAGGGTTCACCAGAGGAAATTCATGGAATATTATTTTGGCAGGTAAAAAATTTAGCCCTAGTAAAAACCAGTAGTGAAAACCCAGGGATGAATGCATTTGTCTACAAAAAAACACTAGGTTTTGCTGATAAATTTTCATTAGAGGAAATTCAAAATATGTCTCGGTTGTTGGTGCACATGTTTCATAATCGTGATTCATATAGCACTCTAGATATTGATTTAGAAAAATTTATTATGGAGATTTAATATGAAAATTCGTTATATTTTATACGCACTTATTATTGCCGTTGCGTATCAATTATTTCAGTTTTCCGGGGTTCAAAAAATTTTGGTTAATTTTATATCAGAGATTTTGATGGGAAGCTTTATTGCCTTGGTCGGGTCATTGACGTATCTGTACATGCAACATCGACATAGAAAAATTTTAACAAACCCTATCTCAAGAACCCCGGTGGAATTTGATGCTGATGATAGGTTTAGTGTTATGGAGATGGGTTGGCTGTATGGTGTTTCTACGAAAAAAAATCTTGCCGCAGGGATCCTTGAGTTATGGAAACATAAATATATCTCTCTAGAATTAGATAAAGACAATAGACCAAGAGTTAAAATTTTGCGTTTACCAACGCGAGAACCGCAATTGTCGCTGTTGTCTTTTCTTGTCTTTTCTGATGATCCTGTGCCGGGCATGTATAGTCCTGATGTACGTGAACTTACTACCGGCCAGCACTATTGGTCAAGATTTTATTATCAGAAAAAACAATTTTTAAAATTAACGGACCTGACAAAAACAGCATACAACACCAAATTTAGAAAATTAAATTTTTACGGATTGATAATTCTTTCTTTGTTATTTCTATTTATTTCAAAATTTTTCGGACCCTTTGTGTTTATTGTGTCTTCGGTCTTGGTAATATTAACAATTGTTCAGTTTTATAAAATTTATTTTAAAAAACCCTTAACAAAAAAAGGGTTACAGGTGTATGACCGATTGGTTTCATATCGTGAATACCTGGCGAAAACTCACAAGAATAGAATTACTGTCTCGGATGTTTCGCATGCAGGCCCGGGAACATTCCCAGATTTACCATATGCTACGTTATTTGGTTTTGAGACTATTTGGGTTCCTGTTTTGTCTTCTTTTTTGCGGTCCGATTATCATAAAAACAACAAACAATAGTTTGTTGTTTTTAGTCTTAATCTTCTGCATTACCATTTTTCTATAGATATGGTATTTTAAAATCAGAATCAAAACCTAACATCTAAAATTTAAAACAAATGATTAAAACTGATACGGTAAAACTCGCAATTCACTCTGAGCAGTGCAACGAAAATGGTGCAAAATTTACTCATGTTTTTTGTAAGTCTGGATATGATATTAGAGCCAGTGCAGATTTATATGTTGTTTACAACAAAGATCGAGGACAGTCATACGGGTTTGTTCAAAACATACAAATCAATGCAGTATCCTCTGGTCCAGATGGGTACGAAAACATCCTAGATTATATTACCCAGAGTGCAAAAAAACAGAATTGGTATCAGTTAGTGGTGCCAGACAAAAGGTCTAAAATGGGCTGCAGTCAGCGTCTTGAGTTAGATAAAATCAAAATAATAAAAAGTCCTTTTTAAGGACTTTTTGTTTTACATAATTCCAATAATTTTTCCGATGAAAATTAAATAAAAGAATAGCATAGCAATTCCCTCCCATCGGCGAATGCGATTATCAAACATCACAAATATTGCGACAAATGTAGCAATTACCAAAAACGGCAATCCAATTGCGAATGTGGATGGCGCAATCGTGAGTGGTGTGATCAATGATGGAATTCCTGCAATTAATAATAGGTTAAATGTGTTCGAACCTAATACATTTCCAACAGCCATTCCATGGTTTCCACGACGTACGGCCGCAACCGATGTTAGGATCTCTGGTAGTGATGTACCAAACGCCACCACCGTAATGGTTAGAGTTGAGGATGAAATTTTTAACAATTCTGATAGTGTCAGAATACTATCAATCAAATATTTTGCAGAAATGGATAATGCACCGATACTCAGTACCACAATTCCAATATATTTCCACATATTTTTCTTTTCTCGGTCTTTGTAGTTGTTATCTAATTCTGCCATTTCATCAGTGTCATCTTCGTCTGTTTCTGAGGTGATATTGTAGATAACAAAAATAATAAAAAATACGAGCAGACTTATTCCTTCTACTAGTGAAATAATTCCATCTAGAGAAAAATACCCAAATACTGCCATCGACATGAAAAAGAACGGCAAATCAACATCAATCAGGGAGGTTTCCATTTTTAATCCTCGTTTGGCGACGACTCCGGCGATACCTAGAATCAATAGGGCATTTGCGATGTTTGATCCGACAATGTTGTCGACAACAAACTCACTGCTACCAGCTCCTAGGGCGAATAATGATGATACTAATTCAGGTAGAGATGTTCCGATTGCAACAATAGTTGCCCCTACAATAAATGAACTCATCCCCATTAATAATCCAATTTTTTCACTGTATTCTGTGAAATAGTCTGCGGATTTAATCAATCCAAACAAACTAGCGGCTAAAATACCGATCCATAAAATTATTTCCATATTTTTTTAGTTTAACATAATCAAGTATTATTTCTTTGCTATTTTATTTATTATTCGGCTAATTTTATGTAGAATATTTCGCGCAAACTTTTTGAAGCTAATATGTGTTGTAACCAAGAGTAATATCACGATACCACATGTTGTATTAGGTATAATGTTTATTTTTGAGAGTATTAAAAAACCCATACTTGAATAGAAGAAAAATAGAAGAATCTCACCTGAATAGTCTTGAATATTATCTTCTTCATTTATTTTATTAATTCCAATTTCCAATATTGTTTCTTGAAGGTCTACTTTTTTGTATATTTCTGAGGTATTTTTTAGATTCTGCAATTGTTTTATCTTTTCTTCAATTCCTTGAGCCTTATTGTCGATAAATTCTCTTGTATAGGAAATTGAAAGTATTAAGAGAACTAAAGCCAAGAATATTGATATTTTAAGGTATATATTGATCTCTGTTTCTGAATCATAATTAAAACTTAGAACAGTAAGAAGTACCCCAGTTAATATGTTAAAAAAATTTAAATGATGTGCGTCTAGTGCATCTCTTTTGTTTTTTAGATTGCTTACCATTAGACTATACTTGTTTTCTTGGTTTGTCATGTGGTGATATTTTATCATTTATTCTTGGTAAGATTTAGTCACTTACAATTTTCTTACTAATCTATATATAAAATACTAGGGTTTTTCAGGAATCTATATTGTTTGTCCTGCTTTATTATCTTGGGAGTGGAATTTCTGCTCAAGCCCGGATTTTAGATATTTTTTATAAGGATCGCGGACATATTCAATACTCTTATGAGATTGAAGGTCAGGAATATGTTGCCCAAAATGCAATTTCAAAAAATACAGAAACCAAAACCTTGAAAAAGGGTTGTTTTGTTGAGATTATTGTCACATAGGGTGATTTTGAAAAAGCGTATATCAAGGGATTGTTTCTTGGTTGGCCATATTTATCTATAAAAAGAATAGAGCCTGTGTGGCTCTATTCTTTTTATTTTTCTTACTAAAGATCTCTAGAGTACATATACTTCGTATATGTCACTAATTTTTCCTGAGTGGATTATGACTTTAATTATATGGCTATAAAACTCGTGGTATACGAGGTCAATTTCATTTATGGACAAAATATTATGACCACTAACAGTATCATTCAATAGGTGTACTCGCGCATTAGGATGTAGAGCAATATCTCTTATTAATGGGTTGTTGTGTTGTATATAAAAACCTCCTGCTTACGAAAGATGTAATAATAAAAATCCACAAAAAGAATTGTGGATTTTTATCATGGTCCCCTCGGAAGGGATTACTGGATGCTAAGAATTTATATTTACTTCGTTCCTTAAAATTTTACCCAGCATAAACCTGACGGAACCATTCATAGAAAACATATAACAACCTAAATGCATTCGCATTTATTGGGTAGGCTCGGTTACAAGTAATTTTTCTGACGAAAAATTCTCGCACCCCCCAGCTCGGTATTTTTACTTTTCGCTATCGCTCAAATAAAAATATACCTGCGCTTTTCTCGCCCTTACGAAATCTCCTCAGGAG
>CAZQWK010000038.1:0-6024 GCA_964597245.1 uncultured Candidatus Saccharibacteria bacterium
AAGAGAAGAAGAGAAGAAGAGAAGAAGAGAAGAAGAGAAGAAGAGAAGAAGAGAAGAAGAGAATTTTTTAAGTACTTATTTTTGTCGCTTTTTGCGAGGTACTTTTTGTTTTTCTTTGTGGTGATTTGGGTTTTGAATTTCTTCTGGGGGGGGTAGCTATTTTCTTTTCTGTTTTTTTATTTGTTTGCTCTGTTTTTTATTTGCATAAAAAAGATGGCTTGTTTGGTTTTTTAATACTATCCTCCTTATCCCAATAGTATTTTCTTCTTCTGGTGGTCTACAGACCTTTCTACTTTTTCTGATTATATTTACATCAAGAATCCTTTTGGTGTTAGAAATGATTGCTATTTAGGTTAACCTTTTTATACTATTAATATGAATAAAGATTTAAGAGAAAAGATTCCAGAATCTGTTGTCTGGACCCTTGCGCGATTACAAGAGAAGGGGTACGAGTCCTACATAGTTGGAGGCTGTGTTCGTGACATTTGCATCGGCAGGGAGCCTAAGGATTTTGATGTTACAACTAATGCTGATCCTGAGCAGATTATCTCGGTGTTCGAGGTGACCGATCGCAGGGTGGTCTATGAGAATTCTTTTGGTACCGTTGCAATTATCAATAAGGATCTCGAGGTGGGGGATGTGGCATACGAGATCGAGATAACTCCCTATAGGACAGAGGGTGCCTATTCTAATAATAGACATCCTGATAATGTGTCTTTTAGTAAAAAAATTAGTGACGACCTGATGCGCCGCGATTTTACTATCAATGCGATGGCGTATGATCCAATTAACGATGTGTTTATTGATGAGTATGGTGGTGAAACTGATTTGCGTAATTCAGTTATTCGTACGGTTGGTGTTGCTGAGGAGCGTTTTGGTGAAGATGCCCTGCGTATTATGAGGGCTGTACGTTTTTCGGCGCAACTCGGTTTCATTTGTGAAACAGGTACCCTGTCAGCAATACGAAATTATGCGTCTTGTTTGGAGAATATATCCAAGGAGCGTATTCGTGACGAGTTTATAAAGATCGTTGATGCACCATATGCAATGGATGGAATTACTCATTTACACAAGCTAGGTCTACTAAAATACATTGTTCCAGAGCTAGAAGAGGGGGTCGGTTGTATACAAGGAGGGACTCATGTTTACGATGTTTGGACTCATAATCTTAAATCACTAGAGCACGCTACAAATAAAAAATATCCTTTTTTTGTGAAACTTTCTGCCTTGTTTCATGATATTGGGAAACCTCAAGCGAGGCAGGCTGCAAACGGTCGAGGTTCAAAGGAGTGGACATTTTATGGTCATGAGGTGGTTGGTGCGCGTATGGTGCGTGACATTATGAAACGCTTAAAATTCCCCAAGGATGTTTCAGAGAAAGTTGTGAAACTTGTGCGTTACCATATGTTTTTCTCTGATCCAGATGCCATTACATTATCTGCAGCACGGCGCATGGTACGAAATGTCGGAAAAGATTTAATCTGGTCATTGATGGACTTGCGCACCTGTGATCGGATCGGAACCGGTCGCCCAAAAGAAAAACCATATCGTCTACGTAAATACCATGCCATGATTGAACAGGTATTGCGTGATCCAATTTCTGTCGGAATGTTGAAAATAAATGGAGATATTATGATCGGCGAAATGGGTCTGCAGCCGGGTCAAAAAATGGGATGGGTATTACATGCATTATTGGAAGAGGTGTTGGATGACCCGACGAGAAACACTCGCGAATATTTAGAATCACGAGCGATTGAAATGTATTCCATGCCTGATGAGGAAATTAAAAAACTAGGCGAGGCAGGTCGAGATAAAAAAGATCAGATGGAGTCTCAGGAAATTAAAAAATTAAATCGCAAACATAAGGTTTCTTAGAAATTAAAAACAATACTTCTTGTGTTGTTTTTTTTGTTATAATTATTTTTATGAAAAAAATAATAAACGAAAAAAAAGGATTCACCTTGATCGAGCTATTAGTCGTTGTTGCTATTATTGGGGTACTTGCGACTGTGGTTGTGTCTAATTTATCTCAGGCACGAAGGCGAGCCAAGGTTGCTCGCTTGCAATCTGATGTACGTGCTATTCAGCAGGCAATCTACTCAGCACATCTGGATTCTGGTAATGGTGAGATCTGGGCTTCGGATAATAATTCTGGAGGTGCTCTGTTGGGAGATAATTTTTGTTTGAACCTGGCACGTACAAATGGTGACCCAGATTTTCAAAAATTCCTAGATTACCTTCCGGCTGATTTTGATTTTACAAATCCGCTGAATGGAGCCTGTTATCGCTATGATCATGATCGTGATGACCGCACCTTGTCTCTTGATGCTTGCCCTGGTCCTTGGGCCCGAGGGGTAAATATTCTTATTGCGGGTCTTGATTACGAAGATCAGGTGCTTGTTGATCTGGCTTATGATGGAATAGACTCACCTTATTGTGGTAAGGTTGGGTATGAGGCGGTTGCCGGAATTCGTGATCTTGCTATTACCATTAGTCCAGACGGTATTGATCCAAGTTAAAAAACACCAATGGTGTTTTTTTATTTCAAAATAATTCCAACCGGACAGTGATCAGAGCCAGTCGTTTGATCGTAGATAATTGCATCTGACATTTTTTCTTGTAGTGGTCCGGAGATGAGAAAATAATCAATCCGCCAGCCTACATTTTTTGCGCGTGCTCCGGCACGATAGCTCCACCAGGTATACTGAATTTTTTCTGGGTAGAGATATCGAAATGAATCAATCAACCCCGCATCTAAAAAATTTGTCATACCTTCTCGTTCTTTGTCGGTGAATCCTGGGCCTCCCGGTTTTGTTGCTGTGGTTTTGTTTGCATCTGGTCTCGCTAGGTCGATCGGTTGATGCGCGACATTGAAATCACCGCATACAACAATTGGTTTTATTGCTTCGAGTTCCTGTAGGTGTTCTAGGAATGCAACATCCCACTCGTTGTACCGCAAATCTAAACGTGCGAGATCTGGTTTGGCATTTGGGGTGTATACGGTAACTAAAATAAAATCATCAAATTCAGCGTTAATAATCCTCCCTTCGTTTTCAATAGGTGAATTTTCCATTCCATACCAAACTCGTAATGGTTCTGTTTTTGAAAAAATAGCTGTCGATGAATATCCTTTTTTTTCTGCGCTGTGCAGATAGGTGTACGGATAATCAGGGAAGAGTGTTGTGTCGATCTGGTCTGGTTGTGCCTTTGTTTCTTGCAAACAAAAAATATCAGGCTGCTCGTCATTATTAAAAAAATCAACGGCTCCTGGTTTTTGGTTCCATGCGCGGAATCCATTTACGTTCCATGAGATAATTTTCATACATATAATAGTATCAAAATTCTGGAAAAGTTCTCGCTCTTTTTCAAAAAACGTTTACTATTATGTTTAGAGTAAAAAGTTGTTTAATAAATTAATAAATACAAATGAAAAAAAATAAATTAAAGTCTATGCGTGAATATGCTGAAATGAATAAGAAATATAAGGCAGATAATAAATTAGCTGCCTCGGATTTTTTTCCTGCTGTTGTCGCATATTTTGCTTCTTATGTGTTAGGTTTGGTAAGTTTACATTATTTGGGTATTTTTCATTACACAACAATTATAATGATGGTGTTGTGTATTGCTTTTACTGGTAAACTATTTGTGATCCAGCATGATTGTGGTCATGGTTCATATTTTGAAACAAAAAAACAAAATAATATCGTAGGTACGATGTTAAGTTTTGTTACGTATATACCATATAAGGCCTGGAAAATAACACATAGCTTTCATCATAGGATGGCAGAGATACTTGAGCTAACTTCTATTGGTAGCATCAAGACACTAACTGTTGATGAGTTTAGATCATTATCTATCTCAAAAAAAATTATTCATATGATGTTTAGGAATGTGTTCGTACTATTGGTTTTTGGAGGGGTGTATTATCTTTTCGTGTTGGCAAGATTTTCAATGATAAAAAAAACTGACTTACATATCTTGGGGGAATCAGTTGCGGCAAGGGAATGGAAGAGGTTTAAAGAGGCCAAGGCTGATAAAAGAAAAACAAACATAATATTGATAATTATAAATCTTATAGGTTGGTATTTTTTTGGGGTTGAGTTTTTGTTGTTTCAGTTTGTTATTTTATCGATTTACATGGCTTTTGCTATTTGGTTTTTCTATGTTCAGCATCAATTCGAAGAAGCCCATAAGGTAAAAACAAGGAATGATTGGGATCATGCGTCTGTCGCATTGCTTGGAAGTAGTTATTATGTCTTACCGGCATTGGTCAACTATTTTACGGGAAACATTGGGTATCATCATATCCATCATTTATTTCTTACGGTACCGTCATATAAATTGAAAAAAGCACATGACGACTACAAGGAGCATTATGAGTCTATTGTTTATATGGTTAATTTTCGCAAGAGTCTTTCTCTGGCGTGGTGTAGTCTATTCGATTACCAGGAAAAAAAGATGATTTCATTTTCAGAATTTTTCCGTAGAGAAAAAGCTAGAATTTAATTTTATGTAAAACCATCTCGGTATGAGATGGTTTTTTATAGTATGACAAGGTGAACAAGAGGTTTTGGTGCGGGTAGGGAGTATGGGTAGGCTTTTAATAAGTTGCGGTCTATTGTTTTCTTGCATTGCTCAAATCACTCGAATATATTTTTAGCCGACCTATATTGTGTCTGAAACACATCTAATTCCTTGGCGACGAGTTAGGTGTAAATTTTATGCAGATCGGTTGAGTTATCAAGATGAGCATTATTTATGTGTAAATGCTTGCTATACACCCCATCAAAAAAAGTTTTTTAGGGATAGTTATTCGACCTGCCTTTGTTCGGTAAAATTCTTTGTTTTTGGTTTGCCCACGAGGTATGTTCTGCATGTAGGGTTCCTGGACTATAAGTAAATAAAAACCAACATGGTTTTTCCGTGTTGGTTTTTTGATTTATTTTAAATGTGTGTTATATTATTTAAAATTTTAAAATTGAAAAAACCATGACAAAAAAAAGCCACTTAAGCACGGAAGAAAAAAAGATTTTCGCATCTCGAATTAGAGAGGTGAAAAGGGCTCATGAAAGCACTTTAATGGTGTACGGACATGATGAAACGTTATCCAAGCAGATAACAAAAAGCATCGAGAAGTGTAACCAAGCTCTAAGGAGAATCAAAAAAAATACCTATGGTATTTGCCTGGAGACAGGTAAAGAAATTAAAAGATCTGAGCTGGAGGTGAATCCATTGCAGGATAAAATTTTTATCCGCACGATTAAATTAAATCGGGAGGTTCCTGTATCAGCAGGTATTCCTGTGGCTTAAAATTAAAAAACCAGATAGATGTTTTCTATCTGGTTTTTCTTTTTTTAAAAAGGGTGAACAATAGAGTGACGCTATCTTCTGGATCAGAATATGACTGATATTCTCTCTCGTGGCTTTGTGCTATTTCGAAATCTTCACTGAAAATTTTTTCTATTTCATTGAGGGTGGTGAAATTGTATAGTGTGTCAAATTTCATAAAGCTTCCGATGTTTGCTGATTGTGGTGATATACCTAAAAAATTCGTTGTGTTTCTGGACATGGATATGTTCAAGTAATATCCATCTTTTTTGCATAGTCGGGTAACCTCGTTTTTGTAGGTGTTCCAGTCTGTTTTTGGAATATGTTGCATCGTGCCGATATCAGTAATGAGTGAGAATTTACCATTCATGAACGGTAGGCAAAGAGCATCTGCTTGAAGACATCTTCCTTGGCTTTGAAGTCCTCTTTTTTGTATGTGCTGATTGCAATTCTTGACTACTAAGTCTACATAGTCAATGCCGATAGTTCGGTACCCCATCTCGATTAAAGACATCATCCACGACCCTCGCCCGATACCGATGTCCAGGGCCAGACTGTCTTTTTGCGCTGGTGGGGTCACTGCTCGTGCATGATCCTTGTACCGCAAATGGCTCCAAATGTCGCTACTGGTTTGATAGGCTTTTTGAAAGTATTGTCTTTGTTTTTCATGGTCGTAGTTCATGTACTATACAATTA
>CAZQWK010000039.1:0-5584 GCA_964597245.1 uncultured Candidatus Saccharibacteria bacterium
ATATCAAATTTTGGAAATACTTTTTTACCTGGATTAAATATATTCTTTGGGTCAAAAATTAATTTTGTTTGTTCGAATAAATGAATCCACTCCCGTGAATACATAAAATGTAAATACGGGGTTCGAATAATTCCGTCATTATGTTCGCCTGAAATTGACCCGTCATATTTCTCGGCCAACTGAAAGAATGTATCAGATAGATCCTTGATACGCTGAGGGACAGTGTCATCAGTGAAATCAAGTAGTGGGTAAAAATGTAAATGAACATCACCAGCGTGACCATGAATAGCGCACTCTAGGTCAGCAGCATCAATCATGCCACATAAATCCTGGTAAAAATCAGCAAAATGACGCAACGGAATAACCAAGTCTTCCAAGAAGGCTGCAGGTTTTTTATCCTGACTATGAGTAGCCACAAGCGCAAGACTAGAGTATCGAATTGCCCAATACACCTGCTCCTCAAACTGATCCATTACCACATAAGCATCTTCAATCTCCTCAGAAAGATCTGCAATCTTTTCATTACAAACATCTTTACTCTCTCCAGATATTTGGGCCAAGATCACCATCTGAGGATTATATGAATTTAATGTAGGAACAATTTTATCCTGAAACACGGAGAGGAACTGAGAATAATTTTCTGAAAAGAAAGATTTTTTAAAATCCTCTGGGAATTTCTGAGATAGGTTCCAGGTTTTTGTATCAAATAGCTCTAGCTTTTCTGGACCAGCAGCAAGAATTCTCTCGATAGTCCCGCTCAGTAAACCTAAATCAGTAACAGGAACAACCATGAGACGAGACAGGTTTGGTTTTTTCATCAATCGATAGTCTACCGAGACCACCATACCCAGAGTCCCCTGCGAACCAATAAACACCTTTGTAAGATCCAATACCCCATCTCCTGATTCGAACTCCTGCGGAGAGGTCGACAGAGTCTTCCACAATGGATACCCAGAAACATTTTTAGAAGATTGTACAGGATTATCCTGAACCATCTCCCAATTCTGAACAATTAAATTATAGAAATCTTTGTAAATTTCAGAGAGGCGGTTTTGCTGCGATAAAATATCGCCATACTCTTCAAAACTAACCCCCTTGATATGATAGGTATTTCCATCATCCAAAACTACATCTAGCCCCTGAACAAATGAATCCTGAGCTCCATATTTTAATGTATTCTCCCCTGCTGCATTATTCCCAATCATACCCCCAATAGCACACCACTGGCGAGACGATGGAAAAATAGGCATAGTCAAATCAGAATCAGATAGAAAAGTCTCAAAATCACGATACAACATACCTGGCTGCACACATATGTGCGGTTGTTCTGAATCAAGGTCAAGAGACACCAGATCATTTATCTTAGTAACATCCACAATCACAGAATCATTCAATGACCCTCCCGACAAGCCGGTACCTGCAGCACGAACTGTTAATGACAAGGAGTCATCCTCGGCAGCCAAGCCAGAGACTACAGAAATAATCTGCTCGAGTTCTGATGCTGCATTAGGTCTAAGCACTGCAGACGGAGCAATCGAAAAAATACCCTGATCGTAGTGATATTTACCAATACCCTCATGCGAAACAAGTATCTCTGAAAAGTTTTTTTTAAGAATGTTGTAAGAATGTGTATTCATAGTTATGCAGGTCGATAAAAAATAATATAATTTAAATAATAACACAGCCCCTACAGATTCATAACAAAGTATCCCCAACAGAGAAAATTGAAATACCACAAAAAAAATAAAAACGGTATGTTATACCGTTTTAAACCTTTCTCTTAAGCAATACAAGACATGAATACGAGAATTAAGACATAGAGGAAATCAACATCTCTTTTTCTGATCGAGACTGTTTTTTAATTCGACACTCCTCTTTGCTGGCCAGACTTCGATTCTTGTATTTTTTTGACCACACCAAAGCAACCGGTCGGCGAGCAGCCGTATACCGAGCACCACCAGAAAAAACACCATTGTGCTGACCCAGTCGCCTCTCCAGATCGGTTGTGATTCCGGCATACAACGACGAATCAGAGCATCGAACAATATATACCCAATACATATCTACAACTCCAAATTCGGATCGTACCCGCCAATATTAAACACATGAGAAAAACCTGCCGATTCCAGTATCTCTTTCGCCTGTTCTGCACGTGTACCAGAGCGACAGTATAAATAAATAGATGAATCATGCGGGTATTCAGGCAGTAAACCATCCTGCATTAACAATAATTCATGATTCACTGCGCCAGTATAATGACCCTCTGCGAATTCCTCTGGGGTCCGCACATCAATAAGATATTCCATATTCACCATTATAATTGATTAAAAAGAAAAAACACCATTTATGGTATTTTTCTTTAATCTTCGTCTGTTGTAAATTCCTCTACATCAGTACATTCGATAATAATATCGTCATCTTCATCTTCGTATTCAACACAAGCAACAACATAATGATCAGTATCATCATCGAGATCAACAATGGTAATAGCAAAATCGTCGTTAGTATCCAGATCGGTATCTGCAACATAGACCTGTAAATCCTCACCATCCTCATCGATATCATCATACTCATCTTCATCTTCGATACCTTCTACAGAATCTTCATCTTCACCCCAGGCGATAAATACAAATCCGTTTGAAAAATCATTCATATCAACTTCGAACTCTAGATCAACCTGATCATCACGAATATCATCGATATCGATAATTTCAATTTCTGGACCTTCGTTATCAGAATCATCATCGTCATCAGTTTCAAAATCTTCGACGTCTCCACATTCTAATTCTTCATCATTGTCGTCATTCTCAAACTCTACACAGATTACATAAAAATATTCTTCGTCTGAATCTAGACCCTCGACCTCTTCTTCAAAATAATCATCTGTATCGAGATCAGAGTCAACACGGACAACCTGCAGATCATCACCATCTTCGTCATCCTCCACATCGTCATACTCATCATAATCAGACTCAATATCCTCGATCGTATTCTCATTCTGACCATAAGCAAAAAACACAATTCCATTACCGAAATCATTCATATCAACCTCGCCACGTAATTCAGCAGACTCATCTTCTACATCTCTGACACCATAGGTACGTACATACGGCTCTTCATCAATAGAATATGTAGGAGAATACGAATAAGCAGAAGGGTCCACGGACCTAAAAGTATAAGGCCCAGCACCGTACGAATAACCAGAAACAGAAGACTGTACAGGGTATGCCGTAGAAACACCTCTGTCTGCCAACATCTGCATGATTACCTCCTGTAAATAACGCACGTATGCCGTCTGGTCCTGATAATACCCACCATAACCATCATAAGCTGAGTAGCTGGGATATGTCGGATACGAATAAAATTCATACGCAGACACAGTAGTAAATGAACCCAAGAAAAGAGTTACCAGAGATAATGCGACTGTTATTTTTCTATATAGTGATGTCATAAAAAATATTATTATAATACTAATATATTTATATTAAACCATCTATTTACCATGAAACAATTGATTTCTCACAAAAACATTATATTTTGATATATTATTGTTATGAATATTCTCGCCATAGAAACCAGCTGCGATGAAACAGCAATCGCCATAATCAACACCAAAGAAGATTTTTTACACTCAGAAAATCCACAATTCAAGGTACTTTCTGATGAGGTAATATCTCAAATAGACATCCATGCGGAATACGGTGGTGTATTTCCTGCAATGGCAAAACGAGAGCACGCAAAAAATCTTGTCCCCCTATTAGAGCACAGTCTCAGGCAGGCACAGCTATGGAAAGAACGGGATAGTACCACCTCCCTACCTCATGAATTGCGTGACATATTGCACCGCGAACCAGAACTTGCTGATGCATTAGAGAAATTACATCAACACATTGATACACCAGCAATCAACATGATAATGGTAACCCACGGACCAGGACTAGCTCCGGCATTATGGGTTGGAGTAAATTTTGCTCGAGCTCTAGCAAAATTATGGAATATACCGATCATTCCCGTAAATCACATGGAGGGGCACATCAGCTCGATACTTCTAAAACCTGAATATAAAAACGAAAACCAGGCACTACTACCAGTATCCCAAACCAATTTCCCAATAATTGCACTACTCATCTCCGGAGGGCACACGCAATTAGTTCTTGTAAAGGACTGGTGTAAATATGAAATCATCGGAGAAACCATCGATGATGCCGTAGGCGAAGCCTTCGACAAGGTCGCGCGCATGCTTGGCATGCCCTACCCGGGTGGGCCCAAAATATCAACCGCCGCAAAAAAAGGTCAGGAAAATGAATCAATTAACCTCCCTCGACCAATGATTCATTCTGGTGACTATCGATTCTCGTTCTCTGGTCTAAAAACCGCGGCACGATACCTTATTCAAGACCTAGAAAAAAACAATCAACTAAACGATCAATCTATTTCAGACATCGCTCGCGAATTTGAACACGCTGTTACTGACGTACTGATTAAGAAAACATCTGCAGCCATTCAGGAGCATTCCGCGCAAGGATTAATTGTTGCAGGTGGTGTTTCTGCAAACATCCACATAACCAACCATCTCAAGCAATTAACCAATGAATTTGATATTCCGCTATATCTCCCTGAACGAAACCTCTGCGGAGACAACGCACTAATGATCGCCAGCGCTGGTTTTATTCAATATTGGAAAAAACAAAAAACAGCCACCATCTCGCCAAGCGAAATAGCAGCTGTTGCTAATTTAAAATTGTAACACCATCCACATGGTGTTTTTTAAAACAAAAATACCCCCAACACACAAAAAAGAATCAAGGCAATTTGACCCAAGCTAATATTAACCAAATCAATCAGCGAGCTGGAATACAGATTCTTAGGGAAACCATCCCTGTCATACGTAATCTGCCGAGCAACAGTAGTAGCCTGAGCAACCCTATGCCCGTACACCCTCTCTAGATAGAGCAAGATAAAATGATTTCTATATGCCTTGCGTCTCAGCGCAACAATATTTCTTTTGATATTTGAAATTAAAAAATAACAAATAGCCAAAACAATATAATAAACATAAGAAACAACACCCGGAATACTCTCTTCTAGTAAACTCTCAATAAACTCAACATACTCTGGGAGCAATAACTTAAATACAACAAAACCAATAAAGCCAATGAAAATATATTCAAATCTTTTCATTTTTGCGGATCTTTCTTGTTTGTAGTGACGAATTGCAGTACGCTTACGCCCCATCAAATCCGATAATTCATCTAAACTTGGCTCACCGTGCTCTTTGGTAAAATAAGCAGAGCAAATAACCTGCTTTGACCGCAATGAATTATACCTAGGGTTCTTTTTGCCTCCCGGCAACAATTCATCTTGTCCATTTCCAGATACACGAGACCCATCTTCGAAAACATACACTATCTCCGTTAATTCGTATAGATAAGTATTTAGATTTAAACTCATTGTACGTAATCTATTCCGTCCTCTTTTTACAAAGAAAAGAAGCAACAGAAACATTTTCTCTGATAACACAAAATTTTTCATATTTATTTTTTACAGTTCTTAATTTAATTAAATCATAAAAAATAATAAAAAC
>CAZQWK010000040.1:0-5187 GCA_964597245.1 uncultured Candidatus Saccharibacteria bacterium
AGAATAGGAGCCTTTTTCCCTGTGCTTGTTTTGGAGGTATCTAGCCCCGCCAATAAGTCATTTAATTTTGGCGAAACAATTTCACTCATCTTTTGTTCCACTTCGTTCTCGGCAGTATGAGTTGTTGTGTTATGGTCAACAGAAGATTTCTTCCCAGCCGCTAAGTCTCTCGAACTTTTTTTTACATTACCCTCCTTATCAAAGGAACGTTTTTGAGGTTTTTTAATTGGCTCATACCATTTTGTAATATTAGACTCAACAACAGAACGAGGTTGGGCATAATGGACCCGTGAATAATGAATAACCTCATTTCGAGATGAAACCGGAGGTGTTGCAATTGGCGGCAAGGTGCGTGCAGAAAATGGACGTGACCCAATACCGTCAATCATTAACGATAAATAGATCTGGAACGTCCCAAGATTGACAATATCCTCTGCTGTAAACGTTGGGGCGAATTGTTTTTCAAAAACTTCAGCATCGGTCGCACCAATACGAAACGTAATCATTGTCCCAACGTTACCAAAAATCGCAGATGCAACCGCCTCTTCCATTTGTTCTACATACTGGTGAGCCACTGTTAGGTTCAATTTATATTTTCGAGCTTCGGACAAAATATCTGCAAACGATTCATTCGCAAAGTTCTGAAACTCATCAACAAAGAAAAAGAAGTTCGGTAACTTTTTCAAATTCTGGGCCCCAACGTCTGCGCGACTCATGGCAGCAATATATAATTTTGTAATCAGCATTCCCCCTAGCAGGTTTCCGTTTGATTCACCAATCAGACCCTTGGAGAGATTCACCAATAAGATTTTTTTTGAATCCATAATTTCTCTGAAATTCATTGATGATTTTTGTTGTCCAACAATATTTCGAATCAATGGATTCGCGGTAAATTGCCCAATTTTGTTTTGGATCGCTGCCCCAGCCTCTCGCGCATATCGTGGATCCCATTTATTATACTCATCCAACCAAAAAGCTTTTACCGAGGCATCGGTAATATGCTTGATAACATCATCACGAAAATCTTTTTCTGCAAGCATTCGGTTTACTCCTAGTAATGTTGCACCAGGGTATTCCAATAATGCCGATAACGTATTTGCCAAAATATATTCCATTCGCGCAGAAAATGAATCTGGCCAGATTTTTTTAAACGAACCAATTAATCCAGAAACCACATGATGCCTTTGGTCAGCGTCTACTGACTCTAATACATTAAATGACATCGGAAAATCGGTATCATACGGAGCAAAATATACAATATCCTTTACGCGATGTGGTGGAATATAATCAATTAGTACATCGATTGCAGATCCGTGCGGATCCAAAAAACACATCCCCTCCCCATTCAAAATATCCTGAGCCGCCATATTTTCCAGTAAGGTTGATTTCCCCATCCCTGTCTTTCCAATAATATACACGTGCCGAGATCGGTCATCGTTTTTAATTCCAAATTTAGTTCGACGGTTCCGGAAATCTGTTTCTCCGAAATAAGTTACAAGATCTGACATAATTAAAAATATTATACCATGTTCTATTTCTGAATTAAAAATAGATGGAATGAAGTACTATGTAAAATCGATATTTTTATGCACAATTTATCCATTGCTAGTTTTTGACCGAGATAAAAAAATATCTACAATATAAAACATGTCAGACACCCAAACAAAATCTCTACGTATTCCACCACAAAGCATTGATTCAGAAAAAGCACTCCTGGGATCAATTATGCTACGACCAGTTGCCATCAACGACATCATGGACACCATTCACGAAGATGATTTCTATGTACAAAAACATAAAATCATTTTCCGTATCATGGCAGACCTGGCGCGTGTTGGTAGTCCAATCGATCTAATCTCAGTTGCTGAAAAAATGCAGAACCTGAACCTAATCGAACAGGCTGGAGGTGTTAGCTACCTGAACGAATTAGCAAATATAGTTCCTTCTTCTACTAATATTGAATACTATGCAAAAATCGTAGCAAACAAATCAACCTTACGAAAATTAATTAACGCCGGTGATTTTGTTTCAGAAATCGGATTCAACGAAGGCGAAGAAATCGATGTAATCCTCGACCAGGCAGAGAAAAAAGTTTTCGAGGTAACCTCAAACCCGAACTCTGCGAAAAAATTTGTTAGCATCCGAGACATCCTACCAAAATCCTGGGAAAAGATTGAACAACTATCCCAAGGAGACGGTGCGCCACGTGGTGTCCCTACAGGGTTCGAAGCCTTGGATAAAATCCTATCTGGATTCCAAAATTCAGATTTAATTATTTTGGCTGCCCGACCATCAACCGGGAAAACCGCTTTCTCTTTAGATATTATTCGTCGTATTGCGATTGAGCACAATACACCGGTTGGATTCTTCTCCCTGGAGATGAGTGCTGATCAGCTAACCGACCGAATGCTATCGGCACAATCGCAGGTTGATTCATGGCGTATTCGTACCGGTAAGGGACTAACAGACGATGATTTCGCTCGCATTTCGCAGGCAATGGAAACATTATCTCGATCACCTATTTATATTGACGATAAGCCTGGAAACAGCATCAACCAAATGCGATCCACCGCTCGTCGACTAAAGGCCGAACATGGACTAGGTCTGATTGTAGTTGACTATATGCAGCTAATGACGACCTCGAAAAACTATGATTCGATGGTAAACCAGGTAACAGAAATTTCTCGATCACTAAAATCACTAGCTCGTGAATTGGATGTGCCAGTCATTGCTCTATCACAGCTATCGCGTGCCGTTGAGCAACGTGGAGGAAAACCACGGCTATCAGACCTGCGTGACTCTGGTTCGATCGAGCAGGATGCTGATGTGGTAATGTTCCTACACCGTGACCGAAACGAAGACGGGGCCGGCCGTAGTGAAACCACCGACGTATTAGTTGAAAAACACCGTAACGGTGCTGTTGGGTTCTGCCAGTTGTATTTCGACACCGAACGCGGATGTTTCCTAGACATTGACCAAACCCACCACGATGGAGGTTTAGATGATGAATTCTAAAAAGAACAATCTATGATTGTTCTTTTTTCTTATGTGCCTGTAAAAAATCATATGCAGCCTGAATAATAATTGCATCTGATTTATTAATACGATCATCACCCCTGTCTACAAATTCGGCGTGACTACATTCATGTGCCGTTAATTCATCTGTAGGGATTTGATCAGTAATCGCGCAGAAATAAATACTGTGACCTACCCTGGGGTAAAAATCTCCTGTTTCCTTATTAATAACATCTTTTTTATTAAGAACACTTGTAAAACCAAAGAATTTTAAATCAGAAACATCAACACCGCCCTCCTCGAATAATTCACGTCTGGCACCCTGAACCGCTATTTCGCCAGGGTCAATATGACCTCCGGGTGTTTCCCATTGTTCTCGTTCGGTATTATAGGTACGCAATACCTGACCAGCTTGATTAAAAATAATCGTAGCCCCTGCGATGATATTTACTGACGGCATTTCTTCATCAACATGAAAATCCCAAAAAGTATTCGGACCCCATTTTCCACTAGTAATAATCATGGATATATTATAACACGACGAATTTTTTAAATTTGCTACAATAAAAAAATGAATAATCGTATTGATAAACTTGCTCATTTGTTTGAATCATTTCCTGGAATCGGAAAACGCCAAGCTCGCCGTTTTGTATATTTTCTATTACACAAAGACCCTGGATACATCCATGAATTAATCTCAGGAATTGAACAGGTGAAACAAGAAATAGAACAATGCCGTCGCTGTTTTCGATTTTTTACCAGAAACGGACAACCTACCTGCAATACATGTATTGAGTCTGCAGACAGTCAGCAATTAATGATCGTAGAAAAAGACGCTGATTTTGAAAATCTTCATAAAACAAAAATTTATGATGGACAATATTTCATATTGGGAGGATTTATTCACCCAAATCAAAAAAAGCGATCATTTGCTCGCGTTGAGCAATTACTACAGCGTATAGAATCTGATATTAAACAAAACAACCTCAACGAAGTAATTTTTGGTCTATCAATTAGCCCCGAGGCGGAGCATACCCGATTACGCCTATACACAATGTTGCGAGAAAAATTTCCAAACCTTACTCTCTCTACACTAGGACGCGGTCTTTCAACGGGAACTGAATTGGAATATTCAGACACAGAAACACTGAAACATGCATTTACCTCAAGAACACAATAGTATATATAAAGTCTCTTTTTACATATCACCCGTTTACCTACCGTTTTCTTTCGCTGTGCATCCATGGGTCATTATAGAAAAAGATGGAAACAAGAACCGATTTGAGATTATTCATTTTAATAAACAAAGAGGGGAGAAAAACTACCTCGCCTGTAATCTATATGGTAACGACATGGAACAGGGGCTCCCCTTTTGGCATAATGGACGATATTATTGGAAAAGTAGATGTATAGGTTCCGTCTCAGGACACCAAGACAGCTTGGCAGAGAAAATGCACTATTTCATAAAAAACAACGATTACCCCTACCTAGATCAATATCGTTTTTATCCTGGCCCAAACAGCAATACGTACATTCAATGGATCCTCGATCACTTTCCTGAAGCAAATATACAACTACCCTGGAATTCATTTGGAAAAAAATATATTAAACAAAGCACTAATCAAGATAATTAGCGCTTTTTAATATTAAAAATATATTTAATTGCTCGACTGTTAGTCGAATACTCTCACTCGAAGAAATATCATTATCTACATTTCCTTTTATTAGCTAGGAACCTATTACCAAATAATCAGCACCAGCATGCGCAACCTCTCTTACTCCTGCTGTGCGAACCTGTTTATCTTTTTGAATCCAATTATCTTTAATACCAGAAACGATTGAATCTAGTTCTGGAAATTTTTTTTTCAAACCCCTCACCTCATTAGGTGAGCACATAAATCCATCAATCAAACGAGGATATAATTCACCTAACCTAGATAAATCCTCAGCAATCTTCTCTAAAGGATTCTTTCCGTAACGAAAAATACATTCATCCTCAGACATATCCGTTAGGACACTGACAATTACTATTTTGGTACAAGTTAACTCCGTAGCCAGCTGACGAATAGTTGATCTACTACAATTTTCACGAATAGTAAGCATATCCGGAATCAAACCTTCTTTGATATATTGATTGATAATATTCCAATTTGTACCTACAGTATCTGATAG
>CAZQWK010000041.1:0-5158 GCA_964597245.1 uncultured Candidatus Saccharibacteria bacterium
AAAATCTGGAATTGATCCATCTGGAATGTTCGCAATTAATTTCGTTCGAATGATGTCGGCTGGTTTCATTTGTGATGAAACGGTTCGTTTGAAAATCAAATCATACAACGATCGTTCGTCCTGGGTGAGACCCTTGGTCTGTCCGCTGAAAGTTGTTGGTCTAATTGCCTCGTGGGCTTCCTGGGCGTTTTTTGATTTGGTTTTATATTGGGTGATGTTTAGATTCTTTTTTCCGAATTCTGATTCAATATATTCACCAATCATACCTAGGGCCTGTTTTGATAACGACAGGCTGTCGGTACGCATATAGGTAATGTGACCTTGTTCGTATAGTTTTTGTGCCGCACGCATAGTTCGTGATGGAGAGAATCCTAATCGCGACGATGCTGTTTGCTGTAGGGTTGATGTGGTGAATGGAGCCTTCGGTTTTCGGGTACCAGCGGTTTCTTTGATATTTACTACTGACCAGCTATTATTGTTTGCTTTTTCAATAATTTCTAGAGCCTGGTCCAGGTCCCAGATATCTTTTGAACATGATAGTGGGAATTCTGTTTTACCTGATGAAAACAATCCCTCTAGTACGTAATATGCTTCTGGGTTGAATGCACGGATTTCACGTTCACGCTCCATTAATATACGCAAGGCAGGGGATTGCACGCGCCCAGCAGATAATCCATAGCGTACCTTTTTCCAGATTAATCCTGATAGATCATATCCAACCAATCGATCTAGGACACGACGTGCTTCCTGGGCTTTTTTTAGGTCCATGTCGATAGTACGTGGTTTTTCAATAGCCTCGGTTACGGCATTTTTGGTGATCTCGTTGAAGGTTACTCGTTTGATGGTAGGTGTCTTTTTTCCTAATTCATCGGTAATAATTTCATTGAGGTGCCATGCGATCGCTTCTCCTTCGCGGTCTGGATCGGGTGCCAGTAGGATTTCATCTGCCTTTTTTGCCAAAGTTGTTAATTCATTGATGACTTTATTTTTCCCGGCTGATACGACATAGCGGGGAATAAATCCATTATCAATATCAATAGCGTCTTTGTTTGATTTTGGAAGATCACGAATATGCCCGATTGATGATCGAACCGTGTAGTCTTTACCTAGGTATTTTTCAATTGTTTTCGCTTTTGATGGCGACTCGACGATAACTAATTTCATATGATTGTTGTGATTATGCGTATACATATATATGTATACATGAACAATCTATTAATGCCACAAGAGAATTTTTTTTGCAAATAAAAAACACCATACGAAAGTTGTGGCGTTTTTATATTTTGTAAATTTTTCCAGAGTCCTCCTTGATGATTCCTGAAATTTCTAGATTTGATAATGCAATATTCACCTCGACAATTGATAGCTTGGTTTGTTCGGTGATTTCATTTCGTGATAGTGGTTCAACGAGCGTCTGCATGATTAGTTGCTCGTGCTCTGATAGATCGATAAGTAATGATGGCTGTTGTGGAGTGTGATCAAGATTAAAGAATTCAATAATGTCCTGACCTGAGGTAATCGGGAATGCTCCTTCGCGAATTAATTCATTACATCCGGTCGAACTAGGCGAGAATATTGATCCAGGTACGGAAAAAACCTCGCGATTGTAATCGGTTGCTAGTCTGGCGGTAATGCGGGTCCCTGATTTATTTTCTGCCTCGATCACTAGTACAGCATGTGACATTCCTGCCATGATCCGGTTTCGTTTTGGAAAACTCCAATTGGTTGCACGGAAATCAGGTTCGTATTCTGAAACTAATGCGCCGCCTGATTGTAGGATTTTCTGTGCCAATCCACGATTGCTAGCGGGGTATAATACCTGTTCGCTGATCCCTGAACCTGGGACGGCGATGGTTTTCAAATTATTATCCAGGGCTGCTTGGTGTGCGATGCTGTCGATTCCTAATGCCAGACCAGATACGACTACGATAGGGTAACCTGCAAGATCACGAATGATTTTTTCACAGACCTGTTTTCCGTAGGTGGTGAATTTCCGTGACCCAATGACGGTTAAAAATTTATATTTATTTTCGTCGGGAAAATTCCCGCGGATATATAATTGCGATGGTCTATCTGGGATTTGTTGTAGTAAATAGGGGGTGTTTAGTTTTTCTATCATGGTTTTATTGTAGCAAAAAAAATACCTCCGTTGTAAAACGAAGGTGTTTGCGCTCTCTGTTTTTCAGCAGCATGTATTGTATTGGCTGCTTTGCAGCGAATCTATAGATGCACCCGACAGGAAACGATATTAACGATTATTATAAATATTTAATTTAATATTATGTTTTTTAATATATTCGTCAATTTTCTTGAAATAATCGAGAAAATTATTTATGATACAGATATCAATGAAGCCAGTAGCGCGGTGGAGATACAAACAAAATACAAAGCGCCTGTAAATTTTTTTAAACAAATTATGTTGAGAAAATTTGTGGGAATTGGGGTGGCACCGCGGTTTTTGCGGGGCGCGGTCCTCGGCTGCGCCCCATACTCACAATCGTCCCTAAAAATTATGAGATGTGATTTTTACCATAGGTAAAAATCGTAACCTATAGTTTTTAGTGGCGATTTTTTTCGTTACTAAAATAGATAATTATTATGTTAGATATTAAATTTATTCGCGACAATGTCGCTTTGGTAAAATCAGCAGCACAGAAAAAACATATCAATGTGGATGTTGATAAATTAATTACATTAGATAATGATCGTTTGGATCTGTTGCGCGATATTGAGGCTTTGCGTGCAGAACAAAATGCCGCATCAGCTCGCATTGGACAATCGCAGGGTGACGAACGTGAATCAGCAATCGTAGCTATGCGAACATTAAAAGAAGGTCTTAAGGAAAAAGAAGACCAGCATAAAAAGATTCAGAAAAAATGGCAGAACCTGATGTGGCAGATCCCAAACATTCCAGATATGACTGTTCCAGATGGAGTTAGCGATGAGGATAACGTGCAGATTAAAACCTGGGGTGATCAAACTGTATTTGATTTTGAACCCAAAGATCATATCGACATTATGCAAAATCTGGATATGGTTGATTTCGAGCGTGGGTCAAAGGTTCACGGATTCCGTGGGTATTATTTGAAAAACCACGCCGTACGATTGTCATTTGCGATTTGGCAATATGCATTAGATTTTTTTGCGGACAAGGGGTTCATGCCAATGTTGGCACCGGCTATTGTTCGCGAGGAGAATCTGTATGGAACAGGACATCTACCAAATGATGCTGATGACGTATATATCACTCAGGATTCAGATTATTTAGCGGGAACAGCCGAAGTGCCAGTGATGGGGTACCACAGCGGTGAAGTGTTACAAGAGTCACAATTCCCAATTAAATATTTGGCATTCTCTCCTTGTTATCGTCGCGAAGCAGGGAGTCATGGAAAAGATACCAAGGGTCTGATCCGTGTGCATGAATTCCAGAAATGGGAGCAGGTGATTTTATGTGAAGCCTCACATCAGGTCTCTGTAGATCATCACGAGCAAATTAATCGCAATACCGAAGAATTCATTGAATCATTACAGATTCCATATCAAACGGTATTGAATTGTGGGGGTGATCTGGGGCAAGGTCAGGTGAAAAAATACGATATTGAGCTATGGGTTCCAGGTGAACAAAAATATCGTGAAATTTCATCAGCGTCATATTTCCATGATTTTCAAACACGGCGATTCAATATTCGCTATAAAGACTCTGATGGGAAAATGCGATTTGCTCATTCATTGAATTGTACGGCAATTCCAACGCCGCGAATTTTGGTATCATTGATTGAAAATTTCCAAACAGAAAATGGTGATATTGTGATTCCAGGTGTACTACGAAAATATATGGGAGGGTTAGAAATTATTAAAAAGAACCAATAGGTTCTTTTTTTGTTTTGTTAAAATTGGTAGGATAGTGTTGTGAAACAAAAACGGCCACAACGGAAAACACGCAAACAAAAAAAAGCCTACAAAAAACAATTGATTTTATTAATAGTATCTATTGTTGCTATTATCGGGAGTTTTTTCTATGTGATGAATCATTCGTATTTGACGTTGGATTCAGTGCGTCTGGCAGGGCAGAAGACATTACTAGAACAGGATATTGTTGATGAGGTGTATCAGGTGTTAGATGGATACAGGTTTGGAATTCGCCGCGACAATATTTTATTCTTCAAAAAGAATCGATTGCAAAATCATCTAGCGGAAACATTTCCAAAAATTGAAGATATTAGTGTTGCTGTCCTTGAGGGGGATGAACTAGTGATAACTATTGGTGAGCGTTCAGCGCATTCGTTGTGGTGTATTGATCGCGAATATGATTTTGAGCTGGACGAGGAGTGTTATTTCGCAGATAGAAACGGACTACTCTATTCACGTGCACCATATTTTTCCGGTAATGTTTATACAAAGGTATTTTTTCCGGTCCCTGATGACGTGTCTGGGTTAATAGGCTCCTATGTCCCAGTTAATAATTTTGAAACCTTTTTTAATTTTATTGATGCGCTCCGCATCCACTCCGACGTGTACGTTGCTTATGTGCGACTGGGTGATTTTGAAGATGTTCAGGTATTCATTCGGCGCTTGGGCAATAAACTTTATCGTGATAAACCGTTACCATATATTATTTACAATACGAATGACGATTATGAAATTATCTTACGTAATGTTGGTGTTATTTTGGAGTTTGATCAGTTTAAAAAAGACTTTACAGTACAGCCAGAACGATTAGAATCAATTGATGTACGGTTCGAGGATAGAATTTTCTACACATTTACTCCGCAAGAAGGAGAAAAAGAATCACAAGAAGAATTATGATAAAAAAAATATACAAAAAATTACAAGAAAAGAGGTGGTATTCCCGTTTTTTCAAGAAAAACAAATACAAAACTGACGGTAGTGATATTGTTATGGGCTTTTGGGATACATTACCTGAAAATTTTGTGATTATGGCACCAATGGCGGATGTTACCGATTCGGCATTTCGTGAAATCATTGCGAAATATTCTCGGCATGGAGAACCTGGAGGTGGACCTGACGTTTTTTATACTGAATTTGTTGCGTCTGATGGTTTGAATAATGAAATTGGTCGACCAAAATTAATGCACAATTTCAAATACACTGAAAATGAACGACCTATTGTTGCACAGATTTTTTCATGTAAACCAGA
>CAZQWK010000042.1:0-4828 GCA_964597245.1 uncultured Candidatus Saccharibacteria bacterium
AAATCTTGCGACGTGCAAAAGTTCGTCGTTCAAAACTTTATTTCTTGCGAGATGCTGTTTCAAAAACACTTCGTTACAAACTTCGCCGTATTACCGAAATGGGTACAGGTACAAAAGACCTTCCAGAATGGGTAAATGAAGAAGCCGAAGAAGAAATCGTTGAAGAAGCTACTGCTGAATCAACAGATGAATCTGCTGAAGAAAATTCAGAAGAATCTACAGAAGAAAAAGAAGCCTAATAGCTTCTTTTTTTTTGTTATACTAAAAGAGTATGAAAAAAATTAAAAAATTCGAAGGATTTAATCGTCATTTACGTATTTTTATTCTTATTTCGATTACATTGTTTGTGTTGGTTGGAGCGATGCATATAAATATTTTATTCCAGGGATTACATGTTACCGTTGGTGATACTGTGCTACCACAGTCAACAAGCTATTTTGCATTATTTGGTGCAGCTTGGATGGTTGTTATGGGTGTATATTACTATCTGGCATTGGCACCGGAAAAGAAATAATTATGTCAGAACGTTTTTCGTTAAAAGATCATTTGTTTAATAAAAAAACAGTCGGTTATTTGGCCGACCTTTTTTATGCTCAGGATGAAAATTTCCCACGTGATTCTTTTGTTGAAAATATTATTGATGATTTTCCAGAACTAGAACTAAAGCAGCGAATTGTTCGGATTACGAATGAATTATATCGAGTACTACCCAAATCATATCCCGATGCACTACAAAAAATTTCCGCCGCATTACCATCAGAACTAGATCCAGAAAAAACAGATGATGATTTTGGTGATTTCATTTTGGCGCCACTGTCACATTATATTGCAATGCATGGTTGCTATCCGGAATATTTAGAAATCTCATTATTTGCATTACGTGAATGCACTAAACGTTTTTCATCAGAAGATGCTATCCGTTATTTTATTAATGCATTTCCGAATGAAACCTATAATTTTTTAAGACAGTGTGCAGTCAGTGATAATTACCATGTCCGCAGATTATCTAGTGAAGGCCTGCGACCCTCCTTGCCATGGTGTCAGAAAATTTCTATTGATTATAAAAAGCCAATAGAAATTCTGGATATGTTATTCGTGGATCGAACACGGTATGTAACCCGTTCTGTTGCAAATCACATGAATGATATTTCCAAAAAAGATCCAGATTTAGTTATTGAAACATTGCGCGCCTGGCAACAGTCTGGAAGACAAGCTATATCTGAAATAAATTTTATTATGCGGCACTCGTTGCGAACCCTGGTCAAGCAAGGGAACCCAGAGGCGTTAGAATTATTAGGGTACCCTCGAGAACCTAAAATTCAGATTGAGAATTTTACACTACATACACCAGAAGTTGCTATTGATGATGCATTAGAATTTTCTTTTGATATTGTTTCTTCAGAAAATCAAAATTTAATGATTGATTATGTTATTCATTATGTCGGTAGTCGAGGTAGCACATCTCCAAGGGTTTTTAAAATTAAAAAAGGGTCTTTTGAGCAGGGTGAAACTATTCATATCCACAAAAAACAACTCTTCCGCATTATGACAACAAAAAAACTATACCCAGGTATTCACCGGGTCCAGATCCAGATTAATGGAGTGGTTGCCCATGAATTCAGTTTTAATTTGGCGAAATAGTTTAAAACTATGATAGAATAAGAGTATATGTTTTGGTTAACACTTGGAATTATTATTTCAGCTCTTGGTGGGCTATTATTAACACTTTACATCAAGAAGCATAGATATTCAGAGGATCACAAGACTTGTCCTTTGGGGCAGAGCTGCGCTCCTATTATTAATGGTAAGTTTTCTCGATTTCTGGGGATGCCTATCGAGGCACTAGGTTCAGCATTTTATATTACGATCGCTACTATTTATACTGTTTCGTTATTTAGAGCGGTACCGAATCCTGTTTTGTTGGCGGGGTTACTGTTGTCTGGAGCAGGGCTGGCATTTTCTGTTTACCTGACTTTGGTACAAGTATTTGGAATTAAAAAATGGTGTACCGTTTCCTTGGGGTCTGCGGCTATTGTGTTTTTGATTACGGTACTTGCGTTTATGGGCTATGATTATGCGTTTGTTGAATTTGCATATACCTCAAAACAATTACTGGAATGGCTATATATGACTGGTGTTATCGTCGGTACGCTTGCAACAACATTGTATGCACACACATTCATTAAGTTCCTAAAAGACTTTGAAATCAGCCGCAAAGAAGAGCGTCGCCTAGAAATGTTTTCGCAGGGGGCATGGGCTGCCTTAGGTTTAACATTTCTTTCTGGATTAACTTTGGCGATCACTGATACTTGGCGAGCTTATACAGACAGTACTGTATTTATCGTCTTGGTTATTATTATTGCGATGTTAATTGTTTATGAAATTATCGTAAACGTTATTATTACTCCGCGGTTAATTGATTTACATTTTGGAGATGATGAGAAATATGATGATCACAAGCATGGTATGCAGCGACATTTTGCTTTTGTTATGATGGGGGCTGGTGTTGTTTCATGGTATGCATTATTGGTATTCTCATACTTCAAATGGTTTGAATATTCTTCGGGGCAGATCTTCCTAATGTATCTAGGTGCGTTGATTGTATCTACATTGATTGTTGGGGTTGTAGAAAAAATGATCTATAAAAAATCACTATTGTATCGAGATGATTCAAAAGAAAAAACAGAAGAAAAATAAACACACATTTCTGTGTGTTTTTTCTTTTATTTTTTTTATGAATATGTATACTAATATATGTCTCAAAAACCACACGAGATATTTTGAATTTTATATGGTGGCTATGGTATAACGGTTATTACTCGGGTTTGTGGTACCTGCAATCAGGGTTCGATTCCCTGTAGCCACCCCAATCGAGAATGAGCGATGCGAAAGCATCGTTTTTCTCTTTGCTTGTAAGGGTTTTATCCAGTTCCAACCGATTATATTCGCTTTCTAGTGCCGGATAAGCTTTTTCTATTGGAATAAGCCAATCGGCTTTATTTATATACAGTTTTTTGTCCTTCAGTGAAAAGTTCAAACCTAAGGAGTTAAATATTTCTCTTTTAGTTTTTAGGTCACCTTTGATGAATTGAGCTCTTGCGTAAGTAGCAAAATAAAATGTTTTCTCTGTTAAATCTAGCCATTTTTCAGCTCTATTTTCTGTACTACGTAAATTTTCTTGTAGGGTATTGATTTTGGCCCTTAGATTATCACGTTCTTTGATAAACATTTCATCATCTATAAGTTCTCGGTATCTCATTTTGGTCAAGTTATCCAATTCCTTCTGGGTAGTAACCAAAGATTTGTGTTGTTGTTCATAAATAGTTGTCCTGTCCTTTATCTCCTGATCATTTCTTTTGTTTAAGATGTCGAGAGCCCATTCTTTAAATTGCGGAATTATAGTGTGTTTTTCAAGCTCTGCTTCAATCTGGTCTTCGAGTTGCTTAAGTGTCACACTTCCTTGTGAACATTTCGGACCATCGTGTTTCTTTCTCTTGGTACAGCAAAAATAAACATAAGATTTTAATTCCCCAGTCGTTTTCACTATTTTTTCTTTCTCGGTCCCAGTAATCATAGAACCACATTCGGCACATTTAATAATACCTGTATATGCAAATTCTCGTGTCTTTGAGCGCGGTTTGCCCTTACGACCAAGTAATACTTGAACACGGTCAAATTCCTCTAGTGTAATCATTTGGGGGTGTTTGCCTGTGTTATATAGTTTTCCTGACCAGTGGAAATACGTCCCTGTATAAAAGATATTTGAAAACATTCGGTAGATACCACCGAGTGATAGGGGAACACCGCCACTCCGTTTTTTCTTTGGTGTTCTGAATCCCCATTCATTGTTGGCTATTTCAAGAATCTTGCTTGGTACATAGTTACCGGTCAACATCATATCCCACATCTTTCGGACCATATCAAAACGCTCAGGGTCTTTCACTATGATTTGCTCTAGTTTTTCATTAAGGTAACCAATAGGGGCACCAGAAGGCATCCAGCCTTTTTCAGCCTTACTTTGAGTTCCTCTCATACTGCTCTTGCGTAAATCAATAATAAATTGATTTGCAACCCCTGTTTCTATATTGAATAACAAAACATTATCATCAGGAAGATATTCTTTGTCGATGGTTTGGATTGATTGCAGGGTTCCTTGTTGTAGCATCCAACCAATTTTTCCAGCGTCCACTGGGTTACGGGTGAGACGATTGATTTGCCAGCACAGGATACCGTTTGCTTCGCCTCCTTCGATGCGTTGTAACATATCGGAAAATATCGGACGATAGTCTGGCTTCTTTGCTGATTTTGATTCAGTGAATACCTCTTTGATATTCAGACCAAGACGGTTTGCTAGTTCTTTGAGACGGTCAATCTGGTCATCAATAGATTGAACTTGTCGGTCCTCGCTCTCGGACGATTTCCGAGCGTAGAGAAAGTACGTCTTATTCTTTTGTTCTTGTGTAATCATATATATAAAAACCCGAAAGGGATGTTCTTGGTTCACCCAGCCATTTAAAAGCTTACGTTTCAAAAATAGATGGCAAAAAACACCCCTTTCGGGTTCTATTTTTGCTACGTAAATATATTTATAATGACTAGGGTGAACTTCGTCATTATAACAAATAATTAATAATATATCTTTAAAATTTATCGTTATTGCCGTCATCACTGTTAACCTTTTCTATTTCAATATATCTTTCGTGTGTCGTGCGACCTATGTGTATATTTATCCCAAGTTGCTCAAAAGGTACCTTTAACTCTTTAAGTTTTTTGGTGAGATTAGAGTGTGTTTTTGCTACTTTTTCTCTTTCTGGTAGATATCCATAAG
>CAZQWK010000043.1:0-4518 GCA_964597245.1 uncultured Candidatus Saccharibacteria bacterium
GTGTCTGAGATTAGGATGGCGATTAGAAAAATAGACTCCTGGTCAAAACCTAGACGTGTTAGGTCTGTTTTTTTAAATTTTCCATCGTCCTCAAAAATCTATAATGAACCCTATGGAAATATTCTCATTGTTTCTCCATGGAATTATCCTTATCAGCTATCCCTTGCTCCTTTGATTGGTGCAGTTGCGGCTGGTAATACCGTTGTATTAAAGCCTTCCGAGCTAGCTCCTCATACGAGCAGAGTCATCAGAGATATTATTGAGTCGGTATTTGATAAAAGTCATGTGGCTGTTGTTGAGGGAGGGGCTGATGTATCCCAGGCCCTGCTGTCCTTGCGATGGGATTATATTTTTTTTACTGGAAGTGCTCTGGTGGGTAAAATTGTGGCAAAAGCTGCAGCAGCTTTTTTAACTCCAGTAACCCTAGAGCTGGGCGGTAAGAATCCTTGTGTTGTCGATGAGACCGCTAATTTGGAAGTAGCAGCAAGGCGCATTGCCTGGGGTAAGTTTCTTAATGCAGGGCAGACATGTATCGCACCTGATTATGTTTTGATACATGAAAGTGTTAAGTCAGATTTTATTCGTTTTTTAAGGCGGGAGGTTTTCAAGATGTATGGAGAGAACCCGAAAGAGTCACCAGATCTTTCCAGGATTATAAATAAAAAACATTGGCATAGATTGATGGATACACTCGAAGATCAAAAGATCCTGTTTGGTGGACAAGGCGATGAGCAGGATAAATACCTTGCCCCAACTCTTGTTGATGAGCCGGATTTAGGGAGTAATTTGATGAAGGGGGAGATTTTCGGCCCCATTCTCCCGCTATTGTCTTATTCTAGCGAGTCTGATCTAGCGAATGTTATTGCTTTGCATGGAAAACCTCTCGCGCTTTATGTTTTTAGTAATAGTAAATATTTCTCAAAGAAAATAATTAATGAGTATTCATTTGGAGGAGGTGTCGTTAATGACACAATAGTACACTTTGCAAATCACAGGTTACCGTTTGGCGGTGTTGGTGATAGTGGAATGGGGAAATACCATGGTAAATCAAGTTTTGATACATTTTCACATTCAAAGGGTGTGGTCGTAAGGTCTCATTGGCTAGACCTGCCGATAAGGTACGCTCCTTATGCTGGAAAAATAAAAATAATAAAAACCCTACTCGATTATGTTCAGCGTATTTCCTGGTAATAAAATAAAAAACCCATATTGAATCATGGGTTTTGTTACTCAATTTCTTGCTTTTTTAATTCTTTGCGCGCATAAGCTCTAAATGAGCTATATCTTTTGTGAGCTATTTTCTTCTCTTTGTATTGAATCATTGCTAGAGGTGAATTATATTTATTCTTTTCGTATTTTGATATGCTCGGAGACATCTTTTGTGACCATTTAATACATCGTTTTAGAAATTGACGGTATTCATCGGGCGAGTATTTGTACTGATGAAAAGAGAACCATTGAGGTAAAAAGAGAAAAGAAATAAGTCCATGAATGGTTCTGAATAAATGTAAAAAGAATAGGAAATAGAAAAAGAGCAGTACTAACCCTCCAAGTATTATAGATATCCAAAATATGAAAGTGGGGGTGGTTTCGTAACGACTAATTATTAGTTGTGGTATCTGTCTATTGTGTATTGATAAAACAATTGCAAGCGAGGGAATTAATGCAAATAGAAAGGAAAGAGTATCGTATTCTAGTAATAAATTAATTTTTTTCTTTTTGTTGGTCATCGTATATGTATTGTAGGTTATTGTTATTAGAAAATCCATTGATAGCCCTAAAGAAGAGATTCTTTTGTTGTAAATCTGATGATATAATATTTTGTATGAAATTTATCAAAAATAAAAAACTAGGTACTACCTAGTTTTTTATTTTACATTACGCCTCAGATCGCACTCCCCATGTTTGGTATGCAGCCAATTCATCGCTACATAGTTCAAGTGTTAGAGCTCGGATTTGATGTTCGGATCCACGCCCCATTCGAGATTCTGGTGCTGCTGTTAGACACATGTTTGGAGCATCAACTGGCGTCAGTGTCCCGCTCGTGTTAAATGTAATTGCTGTTGCATTTTCATTACACGCTGTTAGTTCTACTTCGCTACCTGTTTCTAGGGTAGGGATGTAGGCACATACATCATAGATTGGCATGTATAGCCTATTTTCTGCGAATGCTGTTGTGCTGAAAATCTGGTCAGTTCCCAGGTCTCCTTTGTAGCTGTAGCATGTATGAACCTGTAGTCCGTTATTTGGGTCAACATTTTGATTTCCTCCTGCGATATCTAGACAGTATTCACCTAGGATCCCATCTAATCGATCAACGAGAAAAATCTCTACCCCTTCGTCAGTTTCGTTTTTGATTACTGTAGCTACAGATTCTTTAGTGTTCTCCGGTTGGACTGTTTCTACTGTTTCTGTATTTGCAGTATTTTGATTAGATTGTCGAAATACAAAATACCCTAGCGCTACGAGGATTATAATCCCTAGTGTTGTGATTTTTTTCATAAAAGTAATTGATTATCTTGTAGTAAGAATAATTATATCACAAGATGGCAGCACCGATTATTTTGTTGATATATTATTTTGTTCATGTACCATAATTACATCAAACGTATTTAAGAAGGGGCTCATGTTCGCGATTAAATTATTTTTGAATTTATGAGTCTAATTTCTATATAAAATGCAAACAGGAACTATCAAAAAAGTTATGGATAAAGGTTTTGGTTTCATTGGTGTTGAAGGGCAAGAAAAGGATCTTTTCTTTCACATGAATGATCTTCAAAATGTTCATTTTGACGACTTGCGAGAAGGTGATGCGGTAGAGTTTGAAGCAGAAGAAGGACCAAAAGGTCTTTCAGCGGTAAATGTTTCAAGAGTAAACGCGTAATTTTCTTTCTAAATAAAAACCAGAGAATTCTCTGGTTTTTATTTTTATGATTTTAATTTATGCAAATATTTTGCATATTTTCTTATACCAGATATAGTAGCAGTATTATGGAAAATAATATGCAAAAAGCACCAGTACCTGTTACGGTTTTATCAGGATTTCTAGGTGCCGGGAAAACAACATTATTGAATAATATTCTAAAAAATCGTCAGGGTAAAAAAATCGCTGTTATTGTAAATGATATGAGCGAGGTAAATATCGATGCCGAACTGGTTGAAAACAACGAGGTGGCGTTGGATCGCACCGAGGAAAAATTGGTGGAAATGTCGAATGGATGTATTTGCTGTACTTTGCGAGAAGATCTACTGATCGAGGTTTCTCGTTTGGCAGCAGAAGGAAAATTTGATGCAATCGTTATTGAGTCCAGTGGAATTTCAGAGCCGTTACCTGTTGCAGAAACATTTACCTTCGAGGATGAAAATGGATTTGTATTAAACGATACTGCTCGATTAGATACGATGGTTTCATTGGTTGATGCAAAAAATATTTTTACCTATTTGGCAACCGTTGATACATTGGCTGACCTAGATATGGCAGCCGTTCCAGAAGACGAACGAACACTGGCACATCTGTTGGTGGATCAGATTGAATTTGCAGATGTTATTATTTTATCAAAAATTGATTTGGTATCAGCTGATGAAATTGGGCGTGTCAAAGAGGTTATTCATAAATTAAATCCAGATGCAAAAATTTATGAAGTAGAAAATGGAAATATTAATTTGGATAAAATTATGAATACTGGATTATTTAATTTCGACAAGGCAGCAGATAATGCAGGCTGGTTAAAAGAATTACGAGGAGAGCATGTACCAGAAACTGAAGAGTACGGTATCTCTAGTTTCGTATTTGAATCAAAAAAAATATTTTCACATGATGCTTTGGCCCAGGTATTACAAGACGATGAAACATTATTTGGTGTTGTTCGATCAAAAGGGTTTGTGTGGACAGACGCCGCACCTGACAAGGCTTTGCATTGGAATCATGCAGGAAATATTATGAATATTGATCCATATGGATATTGGTCAGAGGATGAAAACGGGGACACAAATCCACACCAAAAAATTGTGTTTATTGGTGTAGATATGAATAAAGAATTAATTACAAAAAAATTAGAAGAAGCCTTGGCTTAATCATTAATTACATTTATATATTATGAAAAAAAATACTATTTTAGGTTTAATTGCAGTGGCTGCAATTATTGTAGGGGTTGCGGTTGTGCATTCTCTCTATAAAAAAGAATCACATCACGATCACTTGCATGACGGTCATGGGCATGAAGAGTATGTGTATGAAACTCACGCAGAGAAAAAAGTCGCAACTACTATTTTCCCGCTGTATGATATTACTCGTAATGTTGCTGGTGATAATTTTGAGGTAGTGTTGATGTTGCCGGCCGGAACATCACCTCATACATTTGACCCTCAACCAAGTCTTCTAGCTGATATGTCTGGCGCGCAAGCAGTGTTTGCGATCGGGCAGGGGTTAGATGATTGGTCTCTATCAATTGCTGATGCGGTAGACAGTCATGTGGTAACCGTCGACAATAATGTAGAATTACGTGCAACAGTAGAGAC
>CAZQWK010000044.1:0-4089 GCA_964597245.1 uncultured Candidatus Saccharibacteria bacterium
AAAAAAAATCTCAGAAAAATATTTCCGAGAAATTGTTGCATTGAATGCAGAATCTCATAGGTTTGCTATTAGTCGACATAAGGAAAAGAGGGGTAGAGAGTTTTTAGGGTAATTTCTCCTCTTTTTGTCGTTATGTAAAAAATCCAAACAAAATAGTTTGGATTTTTTTTCTAATTTGTGGATCTGAAAGTTTCGTCTGTTGTGGTGGGTTATGGATAAAATCAGGGATTCGCCTAAAACCTCATTATCCTGACCTGGTCGTTTGCGACAGGTGCTCGCTGTCGCTCGTCTTGTGTACCGCTGCACTTTTTTCGATTACTGTCAGGTCTTACTCGCGCAAGTAAAAACCAAACACATTTGCGTTTGGTTTTTATGTTCGTGAGTCTGGCAGGACTCACTCTATTCTTAGAATTATATTCACTACGTTCATTAATGTTATAGAAACGTGTATAAACTTCTTGTATTATATAAATCCATAATAAAAAAAATCCAAACAAGATTGTTTGGATTTTTTTTATTTGTGGACCTGACAGGACTCGAACCTGCCACCTCGTCAGTGCAAGTGACGCGCTCTAGCCAGATGAGCTACAGGCCCAGCAATGTTGTTGTCTTGTAAATAGATAACAACATCTGGTTATCTAAAGAACAACTGAAGAGTATTATATACAAACATTTTATCTATGCAAGTTTTTTATTTTTATCCTCGCTATAGAATTTCTGCCTGCGAATGTTTGCGAGTTTTCCTTGGAAATTGTCTGAGTAATCAGGTATACTATTTTTATTCTCTTTGTAGATAAGAGGACTAACATTTTTATATTATGCTTAAAGAATTTAAAGAATTTGCCGTAAAGGGGAATATGGTAGACATGGCTGTTGGTATCGTGATTGGTGCTGCGTTCAGTACTATCGTAAAGTCATTGGTTAGTGATATTATTATGCCAATTGTATCTGGTATTTTTTCACTACCAGATTTTTCAAACCTATTCGTGGTTTTGAAAGGTGGCGCAGGGGAAGTATTTACCTCCGTGGAGGCAGCTCGCGAAGCCGGTGCTGCAGTCCTAGCATACGGATCATTTATTGATGCTATTATTGCATTTGCTATTGTCGCATGGGCGCTGTTCTTGGTAGTAAAAGGAATTAATAAACTTAAAAAAGAAGAAGTTGCTGTTGAAGAAGAGGTGGTATCTGGACCCACAGAGATTGATTTACTATCAGAGATTCGAGACGCTTTGAAAAAATAGTTTTAAAACAAAAAACACCGTATGGGTGTTTTTTGTTTTAAAGATTATGACTTTGTGAAATATCTGTACGAACCTCCGCGTTTTTGATAATTTCCAGAACCTCGTCGTCGTTATCTGTGATTACATATAGTCCAAGGTCTTTTTCACTAATAGTTTCTTGGCCTGGTTGTAGCATGATTTCTTTAAAGTAGTTCTCTAGAGGTTTCCAGAAATCTGACCCGTAGAGGATGATTGGTGTATCAGGGATTTTTCCTGTTTGCTTTAGGGTTAGTATTTCAAACATTTCATCTAGGGTTCCAAATCCTCCTGGGCAGTAGATATACGCTTCTGCAGCATAAGAGAGGATTACCTTTCGCGGGAAGAAGTGGTTGAATTCAATCGTATCATCTAAATATGGATTTGTTGTTTGTTCAAATGGTAATTTGATATTGATTCCGACTGAAGAACCTTTTTCTGCAGAAAAAGCACCTTTGTTTCCTGCCCCCATGATTCCATGGCCTCCACCGGTAATTACTGAGTAGTCCATATTTGCAATTTTTTCAGCCAGTTTTTCTACACGCTGGTACATTTCAGTTTCTGGTTTTAGACGTGCGGAGCCGAAAATTGTAACGGACCGAGGGTGTTTTTTTAGTAATTCAAATCCTTGCCTAAATTCATAGTCAATTACGCACATTCGTGCGTCTACAAGATCTGGATTATCTGCAATACATGCATTGGTAACCTCTTGTAGAGTTTTATTTTCTGTATTTTCCATGCTTGTACTATATCATGATTAAGACGACCCAGGTATATTTTGCTATAATTTATGTATGTCAAAACGTAGAGAGAGAAAAGTCGTCAAGAAAAACGGAGTTACAGAGTTATTTACCGCAGAAAAATTATGTAACTCTATCTTGGCCGTAGGGGTTCCTGATAATCTTGCCAAGCAAGTATGTAGTATTGTAGATGAAAGCATCGATTCTGGTGTTTCTACTGATAAAATTTTTCTTACAACACGTAATTACATACATGAGTTTAATCCTAGGATGGCTGCTATCTATTCACTAGAAAGAGGGTTGAGTGCACTGGGGCCAAGTGGATTTTTATTTGAGCAATATGTAGCAGCGCTGTTTCGTGAGATGGGGTATAGGGTGAAAACGAATGTATACGGAGAAGGAGAAGGGGTGACTCATGAGATTGATGTTTGGGCAGAAAAAGGAAATAACGTTTTTGTGGTTGAGGCAAAATATAGAAATGATTTTCGAGCCAAAACTCATATCAATCAGGTTATGTATGCAGATGCTAGACTTCAGGATATAGCTCGGCAAGCCCGTAAGAATGGAGATGCTCGTGAGTATTACATGTGGGTGGTTACCAATACACGTTTTACTGATAATGCAATGAATTATGTTCAGTATCGAAAAATGCAGTTGATGGGATGGGATTACCCTAAATATATTAATTTGAAAAAAATTGTATTTGAAAAGAAGCTGTATCCCGTTACTGTCTTGCCATCGATTACCAAGCAGGCACTAAAAAAGCTCTCTCAAAAAGATCTTGTACTCGTGAGCATGATTCAGGACCATGATGTTAATTTTTTTCATCATGATTTAGGGCTCAGTATGACATTGTCCAAGAAATTGGTTGCAGAGGTGGTTGAGCTAATGACGTAGGATGGAATATTTTTTCTAATTATGGTTTAATATTTCTAGATCAATTAACCCTTAAATTAATTACTATGCATTCATATATAGATATGCGTTGGATGTGCGAACTGCAGCTTTCCAATTATGGTACTCAGTCAGCGACTCGTACCATTCAGAGTTCTTTTTGTGAAAGAAACGATTATGTAGCCTTTCGATGAAGCTACAAACCTGGTACTTTTTGTACTGGGTTTTTTTAATTTTTCATCGGTATATACTGTGAATATGAAGCGTTTTTTTCTTGTTATTTTTTCTATATTTCTTGGGCTCTGGGTGTCTCCTTGGATAGGAATTATGTTTTCGTTAATTATCGTTGCTACCTCTTCGTATAATTTCCAAGAGTCTCTTTTGGTTGGTTTGCTTATGGATATTGCTTATCAGCCATGGCTAATCCTATCGGGTATTACCGTTCCTGTTTTTAGTCTTGTTTCTGTTATTGGCTTCTTTGTGGCTCGAGCTATTCAGAAGCGATTAGTGTTCTATGTTTAATTTTTTTAAGAAAAAATACCGAGACTTTGAAATACAGCCAGATGAAATATTTATTGATGATGTAAATGTCTCCGGTTTAGATCGACAGCAGTTCGAGGGTGTTATTGAAAAACCTATTGCTAGCAGGTCTCAGTATATCCTCATTATTTTTTTTATTGCTGTGCTTGTTATATTTGCTGGTAAATTATTTTGGGTGCAAATAGTTAATGGATCTGATTATTTTTTGCGATCGGAAAACAATCGATTAAGTAGCACACCTCTTTTTGCAGAACGAGGTGTTATTTATGATCGCCATAAGCGCGAATTAGCATGGAATAATGAGAGAGGTGCTGAATTTTTGCATCGAGCCTATACAAGCCTATCGGGCCATGGTCATGTTTTGGGTTACGTTCAGTATCCTGAAAAAGACAGTGCAGGTTTTTACTGGAGAAGGGAGGTTATTGGTCAGGCTGGGTTAGAAAAAAAATACAATGATGTGCTATCGGGTGTTAATGGGGCTGAGCTTGTTGAGGTAAATGCTTTAGGTTCCCGTCTGGATTCTCATTTATCTCGATCTCCGCAGCATGGCGAGAACCTGGATACAACTATCGATAGTTATTTGCAGCACTATCTGTACGAAGGGATTAGGGTTCAGGCTGAAGAGTCTGGTTTTACTGGTGGTGCAGGTACGATTATGG
>CAZQWK010000045.1:0-4024 GCA_964597245.1 uncultured Candidatus Saccharibacteria bacterium
CTATATATGTACCTAAGTACATTCAGAATATTATCATAGCGTCTAAAAAATGCAAAAAGAAAAGCCTGAATTAGGCTTTTCTCTATCGTAAATCATTATAATAATTATGTACCGATGGGTCTGTGTGCTGATATGTATTTTTTTGGGTATACCGTTTCTTTCTACGTCGAACAAAAATGAAATACAATAATATTCCAATTATTATTAACATCAACACGATCACCCACCAAATCATCGAGGAATCAGAGCTAGCACTGCTGCGATTAAATGTTTGAGGCTCCTCATCTGACATACCAGAATATTCTGAATCCGAAATATCATCTGAAGAACTGCCCGCATACGATTGATCATAATAGGATTCTCCATTGCTAGCCGCCTGAGATTCGAGTCTCTCAATCTCCTCGTCTGAATATACCTGACCTGAGTCACGAGAAGAAGCCTCCTCATCATCATCAGAACCAAAACCAAACCACTCGGCAAAAGGAACATTAAAACCAGAAAATATATTCTGCTGAGTTTCTGTGTTATCAGTATCCACTACCTCACGACTATTAAAGGTAATACTATCAGATGAAGAATCTGCGGTACGATTTTCAGAATCATAGGATGGTGTGTTTGCATTGAGAGCCTCTCGGTACGCGGCCTGAGTTTCTTGAAAAGAGCGTTCGTAAGCAGTTGGTTCTTCCTGAGCAGACACCAGAGATACCCCAAATACATAAATAAGTAAAAATGGAATTATATATTTCTTAGATAACATAAACATAATAACAGTATATATCACCAGAAAAGAGAAAGCGAGATTTTTACAAACACATATCACCTACACGAATACGACGTATGGCATACGTAGTCGCGGGTAAGCCATAAAACCTCGACAGCTCCTGGACCAACGAACGTACATATGTACCAGAAGAAACATGCACACGCATACGATACAAAACAAGAGATGCATTAGCGTCGTAGCTCATAAAATAATCACGCCATAAACTCAAGGATCTCTCTTGTCGAAAATCCCCGTTTACTAGACAAATGTCATTACATATCTGTTCCTGTAGATCAGATAATGATATTTGTGTATGCGGCAACATATCCACAGAATAGACCTGAATCTTTCTTGACGGGATCACAATGGTATCAATTAACCCCTCTCGCTCCCATTTCCACAACGGTTTTCCATTAACTGTTTTTGATGAATACCGTGGGTATTCCTGAAAATGCTCGCCCACCAAAAAACCAGCATCAACATCGACCTCGCGCGGCGCGCAACTACGCAGCATATCAACACAACCCAATACATCCAAAGAATCAGTTACGGGACCAAAAAAGAAATCTACCTCGTACACCTTATCCATCCCCAGATAGGAGTCTTTTTTGTAGATATCACCTCCGGTGAGAAGAGGCAGTAATCCCTCGGCCATGGGATCTAGTCGACCAGCATAGGTAATCTTCTCATGTGCATATTCAATATTTTCCAGACGAAACCGGTCTAGAGTATCTGATAAGGTTTCACCTCTCTTCTTGTCCCAAATAACAATCGCCATATAAACACAAACAACGAACTAAGCGTCCGTTGTTTTTTCTAATTTTTCACCCGAAACCTTGTTTGAAATTTCATGCATTTCTTCATGAAATTTTTCATACGACAAGGAATGGTAAATAATAAATAATGCAGTCAAAATATACCCAAAACCAACAGCCACTCGAAACAGTGGATATACAGACGCAATAACCCCGATGATACGTAGATCCAGAATAAATACTGAACCCAATAAAATCATATCAATACCAACAATAATCAATACTACTCTGAACCATTTTTGGTGATACCATGATTCAGAAACATGTTCTTGTATATCTTTCTTCATGTGAATATTATAACAAATTTTTATAAAAAAAGTCCATAAAAAAATATTGACTTATGAGTGGATTTTATTAGTATTATTCATATATATGAGCGGCTGTAAGTTCAGTCCTTTTTTATTGCCTCGACTACGATGCTAATAAAAAACTGCATATATACATTAATCACAACTAATTTATCCAAAGAATTGAGTAAAAATAACAAAAAAAACGATCGATTAAAAATCAATGAAGGGATCCGCGCACCTGAACTACGTGTTCTAACAGACGATGGGGATTCAAAAGTTATGTCACGGCAAGAAGCTCAGGCTCTAGCCTACGAACAAGGACTAGATTTGATTGAAATCACTGCAAAAGCTAACCCACCTGTTGCAAAAATCACTGATTACGGAAAATACGTCTATGATCAAAAGAAAAAGCAAAAGGAGATCAAGGCCAAACAAAATACAGTTGAAGTAAAAAACATTCAAATTCGTATTGGTACAGGGGAAGCTGACCTAGAACTAAAAGCTGGTCGAGCTGATAAATGGCTAGCCGAAGGTCATCGGGTAAAAGCAGAGCTTTACCTACGAGGTCGTGCAAAATATATGGATAAAGAGTTCCTGCACAAACGTCTAGGCCAAGTCCTAGACCTTATGGAGCAAGAATACAAGGTTGTTGACGATTATAAAAAGAGCCCGAAAGGAATTGCGATTCTTATCGAGCCAAGTAAGAAAAAATAAACCATTATGAAAACAAACAAATCGTGGTTAAAACGAATGAAGGTTACCAAAAACGGTAAAGTAAAAGTTCGTAAAAAAGGACAAAACCACTTTAACGCAAAAGCAAGCGGAAATGAAAAGCGAGCAAAACGCGGAACCAAAGAAAACTTTATTATCAGCGCGAAACGAATCTCACGATTCCTACCGCACAACTAATCGTTGAATAATATATGGCACGAGTAAAACGAGGAACGATCAAAAACAAATCACGAAAAAATACTTTAGCACAAGTTAAAGGATACCGATTTGGACGTTCAACTAAAAAACGACAGGCAACAGAAGCAATTGCACACGCAGGAAATCATGCTTTTGCACACCGAAAAGACAAGAAATCAAACTTCCGACGCCTATGGAACATTAAAATCAATGCTGAGGTTCGAAAATACGAACTATCATACAGCCGATTCATTGATGCTCTAAACAAAAAAGGAATCAAGCTAAACCGAAAAATGCTTGCTGACCTTGCAGAAAACAACCCTGAATCTTTCAAGCGTGTTGTTGATCAAGTAAAATAAAAACACCAATTAGGTGTTTTTATTTTTAGCTATTTACCTAAATGATATGGCTGAAGGCGCCCTTCTTTTGCCTTCTTGATCAGTTTCTTAACAAGACTCTCTGGATCTGAATCAAAAATAATACGACTATGATCAAAAGAGTCTTCACGACCACGTAGTAAACCAAATAAAATCTCATCAACTTCCCACTCCCCCTTTAATATACCGATTGGTTTGTCCTCTTGGAATGCAACCCAGAATTCATGGGCTGTTTCTAGTCCTCCATAACCAAAAATAATAGCATCTGAAGAACGTGATAGTAGCAGATCAGCACCAGCATTCCCAAATCCAGAATAAATTAACATATCCATATATTTAATTGGTAAATCATAGACCTGATGATGTTCAGCCTCGTTAGCTGCAGGTGAAAAACCAATCACCTGCCCTCCTGCAGCATATGCACCCTTGGCAACCCAAGAAGGAAATCCTGGCATTGCAGGAATTGTCAAAATACAATCATGCCTAGCAATAATTCTTCCTAGATCTGCCGCCTGCTCCAACACATCAAAAGATTTTGCGTACCCGGTATGTTGCGCACCATAGGCAGATAATTTAATTTTCTGAGTGCTTTTATTCATACATGAATTATATCATGGAAATTTTAGGAAAGAAAAAACCCAACCACCAACCCTAAATAAAAGATATTCAAAAATAACTATAGTATTTTAGATGATTGTTGTGTTTTTTGATTCTTTTTTAATCACAAAAAAGAATGGTGATATGGCGTATTTGAAAAACAAGCCTCATTTTAGATTGTGGTAACCATAGTATTTTGTGATGCTGATACTGGAGGGGCGCCTGGTCAGTCGTTCCTCCTTCCATTGGCGCGGTACAACGTATTTGAAAAAC
>CAZQWK010000046.1:0-3998 GCA_964597245.1 uncultured Candidatus Saccharibacteria bacterium
GGCATCAGCAATAGCCTCTCCAAAGTTTTTGATAGTATAGAAACCGAATCGGATTCCCTTGATTGGTTCGCCATTTTCATTTATATGGTCGACAACAGTAAACCCACCAAAACATTCATTGATATCTGGGGGGAGTACTGCAATATTCATGTTTTCACATTCATGAATAATAGCCGCAATTTTATCAGTATCTCCTGACTCGGCAGTCAGCATGGCGGTCATGTATTCTACGGGGTAGTTGGCCTTCATGTAGGCTGTTTCGTAGGTGATTCGTCCATAGCTTGCCGCGTGGGATTTGTTGAATGCGTATGCCGCAAAAATTTCGATTTGCCGCCACATTTCTTTGGCGACTTTTTTGTCCATACCTCGTTCGATACATCCGCCGACAAGTTTTTCTTTTTGCTCGGCCATCATTTCTGGAATTTTCTTTCCGATGGCTTTACGCAATTTATCAGCCATACCCCAATCATATCCAGCCAGGTCTACCGCAATCTGCATGACGTCCTCTTGGTATACGATAATCCCGTAGGTTGGCTCCAGAATTTCTTTCATTCGTGGATCCAGATATTTTACGAGCTTTGGGTTTTTCTTTCGGCTGATGTAGTCAGGAATAAATTCCAAAGGTCCCGGGCGATATAATGCGATCATCGCAGAGATTTCATAAATGTTTGATGGTTTCAGTTCCATGATGTATTTCGTCATACCTGACGATGCCATCTGAAATACACCCATTGTCGCTCCTCGTGCCAGTAGATCGTATGTTTTTTTATCTTCTAGGGTTACCGTGTTCAGGTCGATTTCAATACCTTGGATATCTTTTACGAGCTGTACTGCATTTGCGAGAATGGTTAGGTTTCGAATTCCCAGCAAATCAAATTTTGGCATGTTTACTACACCATCACGATCCCCGGTATACATATCGTATTGGGTAATAATTTTTCCTCCTTTCGGGTCCATTTGGACAGGGCAGAAATCATCAACATGAGAAGGGGAGATAACAACCCCCGCCGCGTGCACTGAAATGTGCCGTGCACAACCTTCAATTTTTTGAGCTAGATCAACAATACGTTTTACATCTGAATCCTTGTCGTAGAGTTCTTGGAATTCAGGCTCTTCGTCGAGAGCGCGCTCTATGGTCATCGGGAATCCCTGGGCTCCCATCGGGATTAGTTTTGCAATTTTATCACCAATTTCATATGGGTAATCCAGTGCACGCGCAACGTCACGCACCGAACCACGGGCCGCCATCGTACCGAATGTTCCGATTTGGGCTACGGCCTTGTTCCCGTATTTTTCTCGGGCATAGTCAATGAGTTTATCTCGATAAATATCAGAAATATCTAGATCGACATCGGGAATTCCTTTTCGTCCTGGGTTCATGAATCGCTCGAATGGTAATCCCATCTCTAGTGGATCCACCTTGGTAACGAAATTCAGGTACGATACCAATGATCCCGCAGCAGATCCTCGAGTGTTGGTATAGATCCCCATTTCTTTGGCTGCTTGAACCAAATCCGCCATGATCAAGAAATATGATGAATATCCTTTTGATTGAATAATGCCGAGTTCATATTCGATACGTTCTTCGACTTCTTTTGTCTGTTGCATTCCACGTTTGGCAATTCCTTCGTAGGTTACCTCGCGTAGATAATCATCGTAATTTTTCCCTTCAGGGATTTCGATGTCTGGAAAATACCAGCTATCGATATCAATTTCAATATCACATCGATCAGCAATTTTTACGGTGTTTGCGACAGCTTCTGGGTAATCTGCAAAGAGTTCAATAATTTCATCAGGTGATGCAAAATGGAAATTCCCGCGCATAAATCCAGATCCAATTTTATTCCCAGTAGTCGAGACTCCTAATAAGGTATCAAACGCCTCTCGGTCGTCTGGGTCGATGTAGTGACAGTTGTGTGTTGCGACTAATGGCGCACCTGTTTTTTCTGACAACTGGGCGATGTCTTTGTTTATTTCTGTGAGACCATCGATATGGTCATTAAACATGATTTCTAGATAGTAGTTTTCTTTTCCAAAAATATCCTGATATTCGCGTACAATTTTTTCTGCCTTGTCGAATTGCTTGGTGATGATTGCCTGACCGACTTCTCCAAAAATAGGTCCCGACATACAAATCAGACCCTCTGAATATTGACGTAGTAATTCCTTGTCCATCCGTGGTCGATAGTAGAACCCCTTGATGTATGATTGGGTCACCAGTTTCATCAGGTTTTGATATCCTGTCAGGTTATACGCCAGTAGGGTAAATGGATATCGTTTATTATCAATACCATGGTCTTTTTGTTCCATGGTTCGAAATGCCATATAGGCATCTAGACCAATGATTGGCTTGATATCATTTTTTCGACATTGTTTATAGAATTCAATACATCCATACATTGAACCGTAATCAGTAATTGCCAATGATTCCATTCCGTATTCTTTTGCCTTTTTCATCATGGCAGGGAATTTTGATAATCCCTGGAGAAGGGAATAGTGGCTGTGGTTGTGTAGGTGTACGAATTTTTGTGACATACTGTCAGTATAGCAAAAGACCTAGTATCCCTGAACTAGCGCAAGGAAAAAATAAAGGGCGGAATGCAATGCACTCCGCCTGAATTGTCTATAATTGTATCTCAACAATTGACCCTAGGGTATGAGCGCTAGCATGGCCACCGCGCGTTACCTTTTTTTCTATAGGGTTTTTTGATACACATAATAATCCTCCGTAGCTCTTGAAATACGGGTGCTTTGAATGCACATAGTATTTTTCTCCGTCGTAATAGATTTTTGCACCCGAAATTATTGTTTCTGATGTTGAGTTAAAAGATTTCTTTGGAAACTCTGTGTAGAGCTCTTCCATGTGTTGTTTTTTGTTTTTAATCTTTTCCCATTCTTTTTTCGAAGCTGTAATTTCTTCTTGTGCTCGTAGATACTGTCTATAGTATCGAAAAGATTCAGGATGGTTGTAGCGTTCTAAATTCTCTCTGAGAATTTTCTCTATGATTACATAATCACATATGTTTTTTTGGTTCCATAATTTTGACATATGGTATTCGTTGCCAGGTCGTATAATTCTTTTTTTGGATAAATCATATGTTTCTATCATATTGGCAACTTCATCGAATGGGCTACATTCATGTTTGTATACGAATTCGCTCTGCTCTTTTGCTAATCTAAAATTTGTATTCATACTATTCTATTTTGGTTTTGAAATTTAATTAAATATTAATTAATGTTTTCGTATTGTCAATTTTTTCAGGCTGTTTTTGTGTATAAAAACAGCCTGAACGAAACGTCCAAGCTGTAGATAAAGTTGTAAGGGTACAAGACCCAAGGTTCAAGATTACGCAGAAACTATAGCGCGAGAACGAAGGTCGTCGTACGAGCTAGGCGCCTCTTCCCAGTCCACCTCGAGCCTGACGCCGCACCAACCTACATTAGGAGCGTCACTGTCAGAGTCACGAGAACCAGAGCATAGGGTTGCGTTTTTAGTGTCGAGGTGCTCTCCTGTTTCTTCAAAATAGAAAAGTTCAAGTAACAGACGTTCCAATAACGTAATGCCCCTGTGGTCCATTGCCTTTAAATCATGAGCTGATTTGTTTTTGAATTGCTCATCAGATTCAATATTTTGAGTTACGTATACTACGTAGTTGTTGTCTGAAGTCCTATCGTTGGTTGGTATTGCTGTATCCAAGTCTCTATCTGTGTATTTCTGTTTTTCGAATGGCAATGCGTCATAGACTTGTTGAATGGTGATGCCTTTGGCGACAACAATGGCCCATTTTCCTTCTACCTCTTTGATTAAAGAAACATCAATATCAAGGTTGAAGTACTTTTTGTAAAGGTTTTTCCAAAATAGTTGTAATTTGGTTAAACCATCCAGCGGCTCTTGATTATCAAATTTCAAGATAAACGGCTCGCCCTGGTTTACTCTTTTTACGATATCTAGTCCGCCAATGTTTTTAATAAAAGCATTGATTTGGCCAGTAGTAAGT
>CAZQWK010000047.1:0-3977 GCA_964597245.1 uncultured Candidatus Saccharibacteria bacterium
AACAAATTCGACATAGTCCAAAGTCACGCATATATCCGTGCTTACGACCACATTTGAAACATCGATTTACTTTTCGTGTTGAAAATTTTACCTTCTTCTGAGAACGTGCAATAACTGATTTTCTTGCCATATCTAAATGTAAGTAGATTAAGAAACACATAAAAATGAACAAAGTCATACATATATGTATTTCCTATTTCGAATAAATTTTGATTATGCAAATAGATTACATAATCACCGTAGCGATATCGCGCACAAATTCTCGAATTTCTTTTTTAAAAAAAGATGCTCAAGGAGAGGCACGGATCATCTACAGATACAGATCATATTACTGATTATCCATTAATAATCAAGCAAAGAAGATTTTTTGTTGAGAAATTTTAAGCATCGAATACAATGAGTATTATGCATCCATATCTATATCAAAAAATTATTGCAACTCCGATACTACTCCTACAATTCATATTAGGAATAATTCTCTTTATATGTCTTTTTCAAAAAGGACATATTATTAAAAGACATTTCCAAAAATACGGAATGATCTACGGATTAATTGCAGGAATTGCCGCACTGGTTGGGAGCCTAGGTTTCTCATTAGGGTACGCATATGCACCCTGTGACCTATGCTGGTATCAGCGTATCTTCCACTATCCACAAATTGCTATTTTTGCGATTGGCCTATATTACCGAGACGTGCGTGCGTGGACATATTCGATCTGGCTATCTGCAATCGGTGCAATTATTGCAGGATACCAGGTACTCATTCAATTTAACCCACATTTTGCAGAGTCATCTGTTTGCAGTATTGTACCTGCAGCCGAAAGCTGCAGTGATATCCTTGTTCGGTCATATGGATATATTAGCATTCCGGTAATGTCCTTGACGCTCTTTGTGGCACTCATAACATTATTCCTCTTACAAAAAAAACGAAACAAATAGTTTCGTTTTTTTGCACATAATCAATTATTATCTAGTTTTCTCTAAACTATATAAATACCATAATGCCACCATGGTTGAACCGCTGGGGAACATTTTTCCCTCATTAATCAAATCAAAAATTTCAGAATAACCGAACCATGCATACTCTAATACCTTGCTGGTATCTGGATTTTCTATTTTCACTACCAACTCAGAAATACTCTTACAAACAAAATAATGACTATTTATATTCACTGTTGCATTTGGAGTCGCTGAGCTAAAAAACTTCTCCCAAATTTCTGCCTGCATTCCAACCTCTTCGGCCAACTCCTCAATCGCATGATCTTGTGGTGTTTTGTTTTCCTTGTCGCACCAACCCGTAATTAATTTCCACCGTGCAGATCTCTCGTGATTACGGTATTCATTAATTAATAGTATTTTCTTATCACGAATCGGCATTACGTGAACATTTTCCATTAACTCAACTCGTTCATATGTATGACCACCAATAACCTCTTCGCTAGCAGTGATGTAGGTACCCTGATATTTTGTTTGTTTCATATTATTTTTCAACATCTATCATTAATATCTTATTTTTCTTTAATGCTTCAGATATATGGCCATAAGAATAATGTGCAGTATCTCTTAAAAAACCTAAAACCCTATCTTGAGAAACAAATTTATAATCTTGAATCTCCTCACCATCCACCTGGATACTATTTATCTGGTGAGTATCTAAAACCCCTCCATCAAAATAATAAATAACAAGCTCATCGTTATTTTTCGGGTCAGATATACTGGTGATTGTTAAAAGGCTTAAATCATTCTTGTGTATATCTATATTAATCTCCTCTTTTACCTCACGTATTACACCTCTCCATGGAGATTCATACTGATTAGTAATACCACCAGGAAAAGTATATTTTCCCCCATGATACGTTGTTTGTAATAGTAGCCATTCCCCTTTATTATTTCTTAAAACAACACCAGAAGCAGATCTTTTTCTAGGTAGCGACTTAATAAATTCCCTTCTTTCTTTTTCAGAGTGATTTTTCATAATTACAGTATACCAAAAACAAAAAACCAAAGCTTTCGCTTTAGTTTTTTACCTCAACTTTCTTGAATGGTACCCCTAGGAATCGCAGGTATTTTTCTGCTGATTCCTTATTAGGTGCTGTTGTTACCACAGTAATTGAAAGTCCGAAAATATTGTGCAATTCTTCTTCTCCTGTTTCTGGGAAAATTGTATGGTCAGTAATTCCCAAAGTCATATTCCCCATTGAATCGATAATTTTTGTTTCTAAACCTCGGAAATCTTTTGTTCGAGGTAGAGCAACGTTTACCAATTTATCAAAGAATGAATGCATACGTTCCCCACGCAAGGTCACTGATTGACCTACAACATCCCCTTGTCGGATTTTGAATCCAGCGATTGACATCTTTGCTTGTCGTCCTGCTGGTTTTTGACCGGTAATTTTTAGCAATTGTTCTGCAATGAAAGTGTTTGCCATACGATCACGTTTTTGACGAGTTCCCGTCCCAACGTTTACAACAATTTTTTCAATTTTAGGTGTTTGCATTACGTTGGTTAGACCAAGCTCTGCTCCCAAAGTTTCAAAAACTTTTGCTTGTTTTTCTGCAAGTGATTTCATATTATTTCAATTCTGTCCCTGAAGCTTTCGCTACGCGGACTTTTTTACCGTCTTTTTCTGTGTATCCAATACGTGTTCCTTTTTTAGCTTTTTCATCATAAAAAGCAACATTTGATACGTGCACTGGGAATTCCATATCAACAAGTGATTTTCCTCCTTGTGCATCTCGGACAACCTTTTTCTTTAGGTTAACTCCTTCGACGAGCACCTTGTTGTCAGCAGCAAAGGTTTTTAGAACCTTTCCCTGTTTATTTTTGTCTTTTCGTGATCCTGAGATAACGATGACATTGTCTCCTGTCTTAATTTTCATAAGCTTAGATAACTTCTGGTGCTAATGAGATGATTTTTTGATATCCTCTCTCTGCTAATTCACGTGGGATAGGCCCAAAGATACGTGCCCCACGAGGTTCTTTTTTCGCATCAACGATAACAACAGCGTTATCATCAAAACGAATATATGAACCGTCTTTTCGACGAAACTCTTTTGTTTGTCGTACAACAACTCCGCGTACAATGTCTTTTTTCTTTACCAGTTTTCGTGGTTCAGCTGATTTAATAGATAGAACTACTAAATCTCCAAGACGTGCATATCGACGTTTTGAGCCTCCAAGAATCTTGAATACTCGTCCTGTCTTACCTCCGGTGTTGTCTGTAATTTTTACGTTTGTTCCAACTTGGATCATGACGATTATTGCTTACCGAGATCGTATACTATAGATACGAGAGCTCGTGTAGGTATTTCAATCAATTATGAATTGACGAAATTATGAATAAACAACTGCGAAACTCTTCTTCTTTGAAATTGGTCGAGTTTCAACAATTTCAACGACGTCACCAATTTTGAATTGGTTTTTTTCATCGTGTGCATGGTATTTTTTAGAAATAGTATAGAATTTCTTGTATTTTGGATGTTTAACAAAACGTCCAACCTCTACCACAACTGTTTTGTCCATCGCATCTGATACGACAGTTCCTTTTAGGGTTTTTGTGTTTTTTTCTGTACTCATATATCTGATGTGATGAATTAATAAATATCGTTTTCACTAACGATTTTTACGGTTACAGGTAATTTTGTTCCAGCTTTTCGTAGAGCTTCTCGCGCTACCTCATCGCTAACATTTGAAACCTCAAACATGATTCGTCCTGGTTTTACATCAACACAGAATCCTTGTGGGTCCCCCTTACCTTTCCCCATACCTACTTCGGCAGCTTTTCGGGTAATCGGTCGGTCTGGGAAAATACGAATATAGTATTTTCCTGTTTTTCCAACCTCACGTGTTAGCACCTTACGTGCTGCTTCGATTTGGTTTGAAGTAATACGTGCTTGTGACGTAGCTTTCAAACCATGTGTCCCAGAATTTAATTTAATTCCGCGAGCAGCTAATCCTCGTTTTTCAGGATGTTTTC
>CAZQWK010000048.1:0-3966 GCA_964597245.1 uncultured Candidatus Saccharibacteria bacterium
TGATGTAATCTATGAAAATCTCCCTAGCGGTCAAACCCAACCAGGATGGTTTCACATTCACCTCCTCAAACTAAAACGTACCGGACTCGATGAGTTCTTGAATTCATAAAAACACCCTAAAAGGGTGTTTTTATGTGACTCACAACGTATGTTGTGATTATGTTCTCGGTGCATGATATTTAGTAATGATATCCATAGCCCGCTTTTCATATTCGCTTAAAAAAGAATCGAGTGCAGCAGTAATCCGCCTAAGTGCCTCAACATCATGAGGCGATTGAGTATCTTTCGTACCCAAAAAATCACGCGTCATCTGCAACATGGCTGATCCCGCTGCACCTGATTGTTCGGCTGCATAAGTATCAGAAGTTTTCTCTGGTCTCATCATAGAGCGCATAAATTCCTGACGCAAGGCGTCCACCTGATCTTCGACTGAATACGTATACATAGGAGAATATTTATATGCAGATAACACTCTCTCCAGCGCCTGCACACTATCCCAAGTCACCGTATGAGCCAAGGATAAATTTAACATCTGTTCAATCTCCTGTTCAGATAATTTTGATAGAGATTCTGGCGTAAGATTTTCTATTTTTTGTTGTAATTCCTGGATACGTTCTTGGATGTCTTCCTGACTTTCTTCTATAATTTCTTCATTCTCTTTTATTTTCTCCTCAAGTGTCTTTGGGTTAATGCCTATTTGACGCATAAGCTCTTGCTCTTCTTGATTCATTCCTGTTGGAGTCCCATCAACAACATAGGAAGTAATATTCCCTCGAGGACCACGCCACAACACAAACGAGGTGGCATGTGCCTGATTCACATCAATAGTTAAATCTTCTCCGGAGCGAAAACCAGTCATCAAGCCTGACGGAATTCCCGCCTCGCGTAATAATGCTGTGGTAAGTTTTGAATAATCATCACAAACCCCAGCAAAACGTTTTTTGCTATAATCACGATCTGCATTTTGAGATTTGATTTCACTCATGCGACTCTCCATTACATAAAATAATTCAGAACTATCAACATCCTTTTTACCATTGATAGTTTCCCTGTTATCAAAATCATAATAACCTATCTCTTGCACGTATGATTCAATGGCTTTTATTTTTTCTTGTGGTTCTAAATTATTAATAGACGCAATAAAGTTTTTTTCTATGTCAGGCAATCCTGATATTTTTTCAAAATATTGTTTTCCATTCTCCTGAGAAAGAATATGTGCCTTGGTTTTATTAAATTCATGTTGATCCATTTCTGACGGAACTTCATGAATCAAGGATTCTTGAATACCATAGGAACAGCGCTCAAATCCGGCAGGCAATACAACTGAACCCATACCAAAGCTATCGATATCAATCTCAATAGATTGCTCGCTACCATCCCGTGCAATTACCTTGATGCTGTCAGGTACATAGGAACTATGTATCGGCAGTGGTAGCTGTATTCGTGAACCAGGACGACATACGGTAGTCGTGATCGTGTTCTCCTGAACCAGACCAGTAGCCCTGTTATCCAATGGCATCTCTGCACGCTTCCAACTACCATCAGATTCTTTGGCATAATAGCCTGTTGAAACATAATCCTGAACCAAAGGCTTAGCTAATTGCAGAGCAATTGATTCTGAACCCTCTTTTCTCTCCAAAGGGTCACCACCTCGATACGAGATAGCTTCTGATCGCGATAAATAATCAGCTCCACCTGCATTAAATTGAGGTGATTGCCTATTTCGGCGTTCTGATTCAACCAGATCAGGAGCAACCAAAGATCGCATATCCCGCAGCAGCTGTCGCCGAGCACGTACCGCCTTCACTGAATTATGACTCATGAACTCCTGAGGGTATTTTTGAAAATAATACGTTACAAACTGCGCGAACTGTTTTGAAGTAGCAAATTTTTCTTTTAATCGTTCCTTGTATGATTTTTTTTGATCGATAGATTCCTGCCCCAACAAGGATTCAATGGTGGCGACATCAGGATTATGTACCGTATTTAGTAATAGCAACTCTTGATCAAACAACTCTTCCTCGGGTTCTGATTCTTTTGGGATACTGATGGTAACCTGTTCCTGCGCTTCTAGATCGAGAATATGTATATAATTACCAGAGCAGGCAATTCTCAGTTCACCCATACTGCTATAGATTACCTCACCATCGTAGATGATTGATTCACTGCCGTTTTCGTTTCTGGCCTTGTAGGCGATTTTGTCGTTGATGGCTACTGGGTTCCCTACGTCTGTATATCCCCCCTGAGATTTACCATCGTAGATGATTGACCAACTACCGTTTTCGTTTGTGGCACTGTAGGCGAGTTTGTCGTTGATAGCTACCAGGTCCCCTACCGATGCATATTCTCCCTGAGATTTGCCATCGTAGATGATTGAATAACTACCGTTTTCGTTTTGGGCCTTGTAGACGAGTTTGTCGTTGATGGCTAGTAGGTTGGAATATTCATCAGGAGATATAAAAATATCTTCGCGGCATATTGATATAGACTCTTGTTTGTCTGAGGCTTCGCCTTCTTTGTGCTCCTTACCGGCTAGGGTATATACTCCGTTTTCCAACATAACATCTGACTGTTCACCATACTTCTCCTTGACCTTTCTTTGTAAATCCTCCAATAGGGGTTTTTCAATACTATTTTTTTGTATTGCATAAACAACATCCAGTTTTTTATAACGATGTTTTTCAAATCCCTGGGTTACCGTTTCAGGAAGAACATCAACAAGACTATCAAAAGTCTCTGGTGAGAGTATTGACTCATGCATAATGCGGAATTGAACATCATCATCTTGATCCCGAAATTGCTCTGCTACATAGCTGCATGCAATTTCTTTCTGTAAATCAGGATCACTATCCACTCCCGCAACATAATCCTCAAAAGAAATATCACGGTTGGTCCGTTGATAGGTTTCCCGCAAAAAAACTTCATATTTTGGGTGCCCAATTACGGCACGATCATAGATCTGTTTAAAAATACCACCACTATAGTATTGCCCCTTCAGGGCAGGCAATAGCTCGGCCAAGTAATCCCTAGCATTACCCTCAGCAGAACGCCCGAATCTAGAGCCTTCGGGTGAAGGTAGAGGTTTAAATGTTTTAGGGTTGTTTTTAAGGTGCTCTGTATAATACCTATCAATCTGAGCTGTAGTATTAAATGAAGGTAAGCTATCTACCTGTTCCGCCAGGGTATCTCTGTCGAGCGCCAGACCATCCTCCATTTTACCCAAAAAAACATGTAATTGATCGTCATCGCTATTTTTTGAAAAAGATTTTTTTAAAGATAACATCTCCTTTCCATGCTTAAGAAGCACCTCATGAGAAGAAAAAATGGATTGCCACTCCTGCGTCGTAAGACGCATTTGTTTTCCTAACTGAACGCCATCATTCAGAGAGTGTTCACAAATACGCTGAATTTTTTGTACGGCTTCGTGACGATCCTCGATGTGCTCAAATGAATCATAGAGGTCTTGCTCCATATCATGACGCAACGATTCCATGCGTCGATATTGATCTTCCGGCTTTGGCTCTCTGTTTTTTACAAAATTCTTTACCATGATTAAAATTATATCATAATAAATAATTCTTAGGATCAATACCTTATCTCTTTTTTCCTGTTTCCCTAGTCCTAACGACACAAAAGCCAGCAAAAAAACACCTCTCGGGTGTTTTTTTATAATCTATTTAAATACGAAACCGTTTGCGGACCAACAATACCGTCAACCTTAATCCCTTGTACTATCTGGAATGATCGAATACCGGCATAGGTCTTTGGTCTATAAATACCATCCAGAGGACCCATATCGTAGCCCAGGGACTGTAGACAGGATTGAGTCTGACGAACATCTTCTCCTATTCGACCATAACGAATCAATCGAGAATAATTAATATTACATACACCACTCATTAACCCTGATTCCAGATTAATATCAATTAAAAAAGAAAAAATAATGATTAGTAAAATAAAAATATT
>CAZQWK010000049.1:0-3934 GCA_964597245.1 uncultured Candidatus Saccharibacteria bacterium
TTGAAATGTTGTAATTCCGCAAGACCTTTTCCATAGCACGTTTCTGAGCCACACCTCCATCAACGACAATCAATTGCGGGTACGCCCACTCAGTATGACCTAACCTACGACGCAACACCTCAGCAAGCGCGGCCGTATCATTCGCACGATCCACTGATCGAATATTAAAAATACGATGCTCAGAAGTATCAATTTCGACACCATTATGTACCACCATTACCCCAATCATGGCGTCACCCTGAGTATGCGCAATATCATAGGCTTCCATACGGAATTGCTGTAAATAATGTTGTGCATCAAAATCATGTTTCAACAAAGCAATATCGTGAATATGCTCTAGTGCAGCAATTTGTTTTTTAATTACCCCTGCTCTTTCGAAATGTAGTTTATCTGCAGCCTGCATCATTTTTTTATGCAACTGTTTTACTAGAGCCCTTTTTTTACCCTGAAAAAACAAAGCTATATGATCAATATTATTTCGATAGAATTCTCGAGACTCTCGATCGTTTGATCCAGGGATTAACCCAATCTGTGTATAGAATTCTCGGTGATTATTATGCTGGGTTTTTTTACCATAAAAAGGAAAAATTTTACGAATAATGCGCAATGCTGTCACCAGCTGATCTCGCTGAGGAAATGGTCCAAACACATGCAAAGGTTTTTCATCAGGTCGACTATTCATAATATTCAAACTACGCTGACGTACGGTAAAAATCCGTGGCCAATCTTCATCTGTAATCACCACGTAATTATAGCTTTTGTTGTCTTTTTCTTTGGTGTTGTATGCAGGTTGGTGTTGCTTTATCAGATATGATTCCAAAATTAATGCCTCTAATGCAGAATCTGTCTCCACCCACTCTAACTCATTAGCGTCTTCGATCATCCGTGTAATTAGCGGTCCGCGTGTCTCCATCAGATTAGATTGAAGATAACTACGCGTACGATTCTGTAAATTAGTTGCCTTTCCGATATATAAAATATCGCCATTATATTTAAAGAAATAAACACCTGGTTTTTTTGGTAGGTCGTATGATTGATATTCTGCCAAGGTCATAATTATTTTTAGTATAAATGAAAACAAAAAAAACACATGCATATCTGTGCATGTGCGTTACCAACTAATAGCGTCAAAAATATTTTGAAAAATAGGTATGCGCGGATGATTCTTTGATGATTTCAGTAATATAACTGAATCAGAAATTTGTTGCTCTTGTAGATAGACAATCGCCTGATTAACATCAAGGAACACCTGAGCATCACCATGGTGAGTTGCGGAAAAATCAGGGCCCACCAATATCAATTTATCAACCCCTAGTTCTCGAGCAATATCCACCACCGCCTGATGCTCGGTCGAGCTATAATCCCCAAGCTCTAGCATATCCCCTAAAATAGCAATTGTTTTTTTTGCTGGATTATCTTTACCTAATGCCGCCAAATTTAATAATGCAGCATGCATGCTGGTACGATTGGCATTATAGTAATCCTTTACGACAATATTACCTTTTTCGGTTTCTGGCACTAGTTCGGATCGATTTGAAGTCGGTTGATACAATACCACACCGCGAATAATATATTCATCCAAAATATTAAAATGAACAGCAACCGCAATAGCAGCATTAATATTTTCAATATTATATTCACCGGTTAATTGAGTCTCGATAGTGTAGTGTTTCCAGTGAAAAGAAACGTATGGGGTCGTCCCCAGAGAAGTAACCCCCGATTCACCCAACAAACCTTCACCGTAACATAATCGTTCGTTACCCCCAGAAAACTTCATAAGAGTCATGTTGTTTTTATTCACTAACACCTTTCCTCCGGTTGTTTGCAGGTAGTAATACAGCTCGGCATTTGCCTCGATGATAGCTGTTTGATCACCAAAATAGCCAATATGATCCCGTCCAATATTTGTCACGAGACCATGCGTAGGCTCGGCAATCTCACACAAATCTGCAATCTCCCCAACGTGATTAGCGCCCATTTCGACGATTACAATATCTGTTTCCGCATGAATTCTAAATAACGTCTTTGGTACACCGGTATGATTATTTAAACTAGAAATAGAAGCTACAGTATCTTTTTGTTGTGACAAAATAGAATTCACCAGATCCTTGGTTGTTGTTTTTCCGTTACTACCAGCAATAGCAATTACAGGAATATTAAACTGTCGTCGATGATGTCTCGCCAGCTGTTGAAAAGCCTGCAAGGTATCAGGGACAACAATAGTACGCTCATCAATATAGTAATCAGGATTATCTATTACTACATATCGCGCACCCTTTTCCAAGGCTTCTCCAGCAAAGACGTTTCCGTCAGCTGATTCCCCTTTCCAGCCGAAATACATAGCACCTGGCATCATAGTGCGTGTATCTGTCGAGACTTCCTGTCGGCATTCTAAAAATTTTTGATAGAGATCGAAAATATCCATACACAGCATCATATCAAAAAAAACGGTATATTTCGAATATATAGTTTTGATTTCATGCAGAGACATGTATACTAACACTATGAAAAAATCGCAGTACGAGAAATACTTTCGTGATAAAAAAATCACCGTTATGGGGATTGGATTATTAGGGCGCGGTGTTGGTGATATTAAATTTCTGGCATCCTGTGGTGCCGATATTATTGCCACCGACCTCAAGGATGAAGTAAAACTAAAAAAATCTCTTCGTGCACTCAAGCGATTTAAAAATATCTCATACACACTAGAGAAACATAGTGTGCATGATTTTAGAGACCGAAATCTCGTTATCAAAGGTAGCGGCGTTCCCCTGAAAAACAAATACATCGAAACAGCAGAATCAGAAAATATTCCGGTACATATGTCATTTGGTCTTGTGCTCGATATTCTCAAAAAAGAAAACATCAACGTAACCGTGATTGGTATCACAGGATCAAAAGGTAAATCAACCACTACAGGTCTCGTTGAGGCGATATTGCGTGAATCCGGTCGAACCTATCACATTGCTGGGAATGTACGCGGCGTTGCAAACCTACCCCTACTAAAATCAGTAAACGATGGTGACATTATTCTAGCTGAATTAGACTCATGGCAACTTCAAGGACTGCATACAGTACAAATATCACCTGATATTGCTGTGTTTACTAATTTTTTCGAAGATCACCTTAATTACTACGGAGGATCAATGGAAAAATATTTCAAAGACAAGTCAGCAATTTTCAAATACCAAAACAAAGAAGATCAACTTGTTCTCACCAGCGCCTCGACAAAGGCAATCAAAAAATACAACCGAGGATCTATTCAATCAAAAAAAACCATCGCTCGATTTAAACACCTACCAAAAACCTGGTCTTATAAGATATTCGGTGCACACAATGAAAAAAATCTGGCTCAGGCGTACACCGTAGGAAACCTACTGAATATTCCAAAATCAAATATTAAAAAGGCTCTGACTGAATTCACCGGTGTTGACGGGCGGTTTCAATGGATCGGTACCAGTAGTGAGGATATTATGTTTTTCAATGATAATAATTCAACCACCCCTGAATCGACCGTATTATCACTACAATCCCTGGCGCGTAAATTCCCAGACCGAAAAATCATCCTCATTGGAGGTGGGGCCGACAAAGAATTCCATTACCAAAAAATGGCAAAATATATCGCACGAAATATTAAATTCAGCCTCCTCTTCTCCGGAGAAGCAACAAATAAATTACGTGAATGCTTCCCACCTCGTTTCGAACGATTTACCGAAACATTAAATATGAAAACAGCCTGCAATATCGCCATGTCCCATGCAGAGCCAGGGGATATTGTTATCTTGTCGCCTGGTGCAGCATCATTTGGCGTATTCAATAATGAATATGAACGAAATGATCAATTTCTAAAATATGTGAAAAATTATTTAAAAAACCATTCCTAAAATGGTTTTTTGTTTTGACACAAGCGCATAAAAAAGACCGACATACATGC
>CAZQWK010000050.1:0-3419 GCA_964597245.1 uncultured Candidatus Saccharibacteria bacterium
ATGTTACTGATTCAGCATTCCGCGAAATCATTGCAAAATATTCCAGACACGGAAAACCAGGTGGAGGACCCGATGTGTTTTATACAGAATTCGTTGCTTCTGATGGTTTGAATAATGAAATTGGCGGACCAAAATTAATGCACAATTTCAAATACACTGAAAACGAACGACCAATTGTTGCACAAATTTTTTAATGTAAACCAGAGAATATTGAATACGCAGCACGTTTGTGTCGCGAATTAGGTTTTGATGGTATTGATTTGAATATGGGTTGTCCCGAGCGAAATATTTGTAAACAAGGTGCTGGATGTGGAATGATTAGAACACCAGAATTACTACAGCCAGTTATCGAGGCAGCAAAACGAGGGGCTGGCGATATTCCTGTGGCGGTAAAAACTCGTGTTGGCTGGTCACGTAATGAAATTGAGACATGGATTCCAGCAATTTTGGATTGTGATGTTGCTGCTATTATATTACATGGACGGACACGAAAGGTGATGAGTAAGGTTCCAGCAAATTGGGATTGGATCAAGCGAGCAGGAGAAATTGTTCGCGAATCAGGGAAACCAACCAAATTCATTGGAAATGGTGATCTGCAGTCGGTTGCCCAATCCAAAGAATTTTGTAAAAAATACGGTACTGATGGAGGGATGATTGCTCGTGCTATTTTCGGGAACCCATGGCTGTTTGATACTGAAAAAACAGAGGTTTCGGTGCGTGAAAAACTAGAGGTAATGTTAGAGCATACAGAGATTTTTGTGCGTGATTTGATTCAGCATAAAAATTTCCATGTCATGAAAAAACACTACAAGGCTTATGTTGCAGGCTTCGATGGAGCAAAAGAATTACGTGTTCAGTTAATGGAATCGAGTTCATTTGATGAAATCAAGGTTATTGTAAAGCAGTGGTTGAAAGAAAACCCAGAAATCGCCGACACTATGATTCCATGTTAAAAACATCCAACAGGATGTTTTTTTGTTTTGTTTCTGAGGAAACTATGTATACTATTCATTATATATGACAACATTTGTTATTCTTGCCTTATTGGTAGTTTTTGGGTCCGGATTGTTTTCTGGTATTGAAGCTGCATTGTTTGCAGTCCCGCATTCTCGTGTTTTGGTATTGCAAGACCAAAAGAAAAAAGGAGCACAGGCTCTCGCAAATATTAAAAATAATATGCAAAAAGCAATCATTGTGATTGTTATCGCAAACAACATTGTAAATATTGTTGGTTCTATTTTTGTTGGGGTTTTGGCTAGTCGCGTATTTGGTGACAGTATGATTGGGGTCGTTTCTGCGGCACTGACATTTATGATTATTATTTTTGGTGAAATTTTACCAAAAACCATAGGGGAAAATAATGCAGAAAAAATTAGTCTACTAGTGGCGAGACCTCTAACTCTTACTATTCGCGCATTATCACCGTTAGTGTGGATTCTAGAGCGTTTAACGCGTCGGTTTACAATTGTACGCAAAATTGTTTCAGAAGAAGAATTACATATGCTTTCTGAATTAGGGCATCTAGAGGGAAGTATCGAGGAGGATGAACGAGACATTATTCAAAAGGTCTTTACATTAAATGACCTTACAGCACGTGATATTATGACGCCGCGAACCGTAATTGCAGGATTCCAAAAAGACGCAGTAATTGGCGAAATTCGAAATGATATTTATGATCTGCATAATTCCAGAATTCCTGTGTACGGCGAATCAATGGATGATATTGTTGGTTTATCGTATCGAAAAAATTTATTGATCGCATTGGCAAAAGATCAGGATGATCGGCAGGTTGGATCGTTCATGCAGGAGGTGTTATATGTCGCCGAAGACATGCGCGTGGATGATTTATTGCAATTGTTCCTAGAACGACGTGAACAACTAGCGATCGTAAAAGATGAATTTGAGGGAACTAGTGGGTTGGTAACTCTCGAGGATGTATTAGAACAGCTGGTCGGGGAAATTGTCGATGAGGACGATGAGGTGATCGACACTCGAGAAGAAGCAAAACGAGAGGCTGATAATTCTGATTTGGTGGTTGAATCATCAGAAGAAATCGAAGAAAGTTCTAATGAAAAAGAGTAGTTTGTACTGTTCTTTTTTTATTGTATAATATTTTTATGGTAAAGATTGTTGGGAAAATTAACTTAGATAACCTTCATCAACATCACCGGGAGGGCAAAAAAAATACAGAAGATGCATCTGAATATGTCCGAAATACAAATGAGATTATTTCAGATATCGAATCTGTGATGTCTCATAATGTTAACCTGGTCGCTGAACGTATGCATTCATTCGAAGGGGCCCCTGATAATTTAATTTCATCAAGAGGTTCAATTAATATTAATTCATTTGATGCTGTTTATGGTGGTGAAGATATTGATTCTGATAAACATCTAACTCACGAAAATAAAAAAAGTTTCTATAATGTTTTTGATCCTCGGGTTCAAGAACGCTGTGGAATTTCTGATCCAGATACATTGTTGGAATTTCTGCAGCACAATCAAAAAGAAAAAATGAGGGATGGAAATATCTCCGAAGATCTATTATTTTTAATGATGAACAAGGTTGCAGGGGATCGGTATATTACCCTGAAAACCTCCGAGTACGATGATTTTGAAAATGGGGTTGATATGGTGTTGGTGGATACACAAACAGATGCTGTAATTTGTACATTTGATGCTACGGTTTCTGATGTAAAATCTCGCATGCATCACAAAATTGATCGAGCAAAAGATCGCATCAAAAAAGGAAAGGGTCTACGCATGAAATATGGTGTGTCTTTTGATGAAGATCAAAAAATGAAACTAGGGGCAATCAAAAATATCCCGCCATTATTTTTAGATCTTTCAAAAACCGATTTGAAAAGAATTTTGCGTGTTATGGATTTTCGTATTGATAGTGAGTTATCTGATATAGAAATTCAGGTGGCATCTAATTTATTAGATAAAATGGATGATCAGGTTGATATGCTCGATGCGGTATCAGCTGAAACCATATCATATGATTCATCACGAGAATTCATTCAGCATGTTCGAGAAACATTGTTGAATTTACAAAAACCAGAATAGTTCTGGTTTTTTGTTTTTAGAATATAATACGAATATGAAAAAAATTTTTCCATTTATTATGATCATGGCTGTTGTTGGCTTAGTGTTATTTGTTTCAGGGCAAGATGGTCCAGCTAGTCATGTGTTTAATAAAACTATAATTAACTTCTATGAATTATTATTTGGTCAGGTTTCGTCGGCGCAGAATCAATCATTAACATTCTGGATTCGCAAGACCGGGCATGTGGTCCAATATTTTGGGATTACACTGATATTATTTTTTGCATTGCAGAAAATAAAATTATCTCGATTATATGCATTTACTTTTTCATATATTGGAGCATTTTTACTGGCCTGTCTGGATGAATGGCG
>CAZQWK010000051.1:0-3015 GCA_964597245.1 uncultured Candidatus Saccharibacteria bacterium
GACTAGATTCTGGAGAACTAGCTGAATTACGAGAAGAAGGAGTACGACTCTCAGAAACAATTAGTGACCTAGATATCGAAGAATCTGACCTTGAAGAATTTCTTCTTGAACAAGCAGAAGAAAAAGCAGAATTTATCACAGAAGAAAAAGACCTAGACGAAGATAGATCAGAGTCACTACTGGAAAAACTACAAAATCGAGTATCAAGAACTCTCGATCGATGGTTCAACTAGAAAATAAAAGTATGTAAGTAATACAACAAAAACGCCACTAAGGCGTTTTTGTTGTATTATCATCTCGGCAATCATAACACTGCCCAAATAATTCAAACATATGATTATGGATTTTGTGACCAGTATCCTTCTCAAAAGAGGCAAATTTTTCAGCAACACAAAAATTAACCGGTGAAATATTTTTACATACAGTACATACGAAATGATGATGATGGTGTCCCTGCTGGAATTCAAAATAAGCAACTCCATCATGAAAATGAGTTTGATAAACAATACCAGCATCAACCATTGCGCGCAGTGATCTATACACAGTAGTTACATTCATACTAATATCCAAATGGGATTGTAGATATTCAATAGTTACGGGTTTGTTTAGTGCATCCAAGGTCTCGAGCAAGGCGATTCTGTTTTGTGTTACCGATACACCTTTTGACCGTAAAATATCTTTGTACATAAAAATATCATTTCATAAAAAACATTATTTGCAAACAATACACACAAAAACAACACACTCAAAAAAAAAGACATAAAAAACACCCCAGGAAGGGTGTTTTAAAAACTACATAAAATTTTTATCCTCTCTTTTTAAAACTTTTTCGTGGTCGAGAGCGATCAGAACGAGACCTACCCTTATACCCACCACGGGATTTTCGCCCTCCTCTATAGCCCTGGCGTGGTGTATCATCATGGACTGGTTGGTAGGTTCGAATATTGAAATCATTTCCGTAGAATTTTTTCAATAACCCTGCGATAATATTTTCTGCAGAATCCTCTTCTAGTAATGATTGCGCAACAGGAATAACATCATCCATGTATTCATTATTAATAATGTGTTCCAGATGATCTGATAGGTGGTTTTTCTTGTTTTTAATAATATCAGCTGGTGCTGGTAAAATCCCTTTTTCTAATTTGGTAGTTAGTTTCTTTTCGAAAAATCGTAGGCGACTCATTTCTTCGGCAGCAACAAAAGTAATAGCTGTACCCTTGTTCCCAGCTCGCCCAGTACGACCAATACGATGCGTGTAAATTTCGTAACTTTCTGGTAATGAATAATTCACCACGTAATTTAATTCAGCCACATCAATCCCTCGCGCCGCCACATCAGTAGCAACCAGAATTTTTACCTCTCCTGTCTTGAATCGATTTAAAATCTTTTGTCGATTTTTTTGATCAATGTCTCCATGGATTGCCTCTACCTGCAGGTGTTTACCGCGCAACTGTGCTGCAACTGTATCAGTATTTGCTTTTGTACGACAAAAAATAATAGCATAGAAATGCTCTTCGGCAGACATGATTCGTGACAAAGCCTCAATTTTGTCTTTTTTATGTAAACAGAAATATTTTTGAACAATATTTTCATTGGTCATTTCTTTTGATTTGATTTTTACGCTATCGTATTCACCTAAATATTCTTTTGCTAATTCCAAAATACCCTTTGGCATTGTTGCAGAAAATAACAAAATACGTCGATTCGGAGAAGTTAAACCAAGAATTGATTCAATCTCCTTTCTAAAACCAAAATTCAACATCTCATCAGCCTCATCCAGAACAAAATATTTTACTGTCCCTAGATTTAAAACACCTTCACGAATATGATGCTGAATGCGACCTGGAGTACCTACAATAATTTCCGGTTTTTGTTTAATTCCACGAATTTCTGCACGCATAGGATTTCCTCCATAAATAGTCTGAATAGTAACCGACTTGTTAACAGCAAAAGAATTCATTTCATCAGCCACCTGAATAGCTAGTTCACGTGTTGGAGCCATGACAATAGCCTGGATTTCTTTTTTTTGTGTATCTATTTTTTCCAACAAAGGGAGCGAGAAGGCAGCTGTTTTTCCAGTTCCTGTCTGTGCCTGACCAACGATATCCTTGTCGCCCGACAATAACAGCGGGATCACCTGGGCCTGAATAGGACTAGGGTTCTTAAAACCTTTTTTCTCTAATGCGAAAAGAATATCATCAGATAAACCAAGGTCAGAAAATAATAGATCTTGTGTATTTGTATTCATAAATATAGTAATTAAATGCTTTAAAAAGTAAGCATACAAAATAGGAGCAAAATTATTTTATACCAACAATCATTAATATAAAAAAGAAATGCGTAATACGCCATACGATACTTCTTCTAGGCACTGTACCATAAATATCTTTTTAGTAAGCAAAAAACAAATAAAACCAGAGGAGATATGGAGTAATATAAACAAACTATGATATATTAAAATTATGAAAAAAGGATTTACTCTTATTGAATTATTGGTTGTTATAGCTATTATCGGTGTACTTGCCAGTATGGTGATGTCCAGCCTAAACGATGCTCGGGCTCGGGCTAGAGATGCAAAACGAATTGCCGACATTCGATCTATACAAAATGCATTAGAACTATATCACCTAGACAACGGTAGCTACCCAGAGAGGACGATAAGTGGATTTTGTGCAACATTACCTCTATCTACATCACTGGTTGATAATGGATACCTTTCAATCCTACCAACAGACCCATTATCAGGCCGATCCACAGGAACAAGTCTCTGCTATAATTACTCCTCTCAGCCAAACCACACATCAGTTAGTGCGTGGTTGTGTGATGGAACAACCAGAACAGAATATGAATATGCATTCGTCCTACAATTAGAAAAGCCAAATACAAACATACCAGAAGTTGCGCACTCTGGTGGAGGAAATATAGGTGAATTTACTCATTGTATCTTGGGGCCGAAAATCTAACCCACCTCTCCACCAAAAAAACCACCATCTAAGGTGGTTTTTTCTACAAAGC
>CAZQWK010000052.1:0-2494 GCA_964597245.1 uncultured Candidatus Saccharibacteria bacterium
CAGTATACTATTTTGTTTTAAGACACCACAATTGCGCCACCCTGTGGGCAATTATACACAATACCTGTCTCCCCCTTAGATATCTGCTGTGCAACCTTGATGCAGGCATCTACCTCGGTCTTCGGGTGCACGAGATGCAAATCCAAATTATAAAAACTCCTATTACCTCCAGGTTTTTTAATGGTTTTCTTCATAATTACGGCTTTTGCGGTAATTACTGAATTTGAAGATATTTTCTGCAAGAACTTTCTCTTGCCGAAAATACTAATATTAACAACCGATTCTTTTCCACACGGAAGAGCTGTTCTACGGTAGTCTCTACCGTCTGGTAGCACCTGTAAGCCGCTCAACATCGGAACTCTCATATTAACTATTCCGACTGTAACATGCTTTTTGAACGTAACCTTATAGAAATCTTTTTTTGATTTCTTTTCGTTTTTGCGATCGCGAGTTCCAGAAAATCCTAAAGCTTGTGATCGCTCATGTAACTGACCTTTCATAATAAAATCGTATTTAATTTTAATTCCCAAAATAAAGGCTGGGAAATTACCCTTCTAAAAAATAATATTACTAATAAATATACAATATGTCAATACTTATACAAATAAAGATATAGGATATAATTCATGTATACTTATTTTGGTATATTAGCCACCATATAATCAAAAATAATCATTATGTACGATTTAATTATTATCGGTGCAGGACCGGCAGGAACCGCGGCTGGGGTCTATGCAGCACGTAAAAAACTAAAAACACTTCTCATTAGCGAAGAGTTTGGCGGGCAATCAGTTGTATCAGAAACAATATACAACTGGATCGGAAGCCCTGAAATCTCTGGTAGTGATCTTGCAAAATCTTTCAAGGACCATCTGGAATACTACAATGACGGAGAAACCCTTACCCTGCAATCTGGGGCACGGGCATCCTCGATCGTAAAGAATGATGACAATACATTTACAGTAACCAATACAAAAAACGAAACGTTTATCACAAAAACCGTCTTTATTGGAACCGGCTCGTCTAGACGCAAACTATCCGCAAAAGGATCCGAAGAGCTGGAACACAAAGGCCTCACCTACTGTGCATCCTGTGACGGGCCGCTATTTACCGGAATGGACGTTGTTGTTATTGGAGGTGGAAATGCTGGCTTTGAATCAGCAGCACAGCTACTTGCCTACTGTAAATCAGTAACTCTTCTTCAAAGAGGAAATGAATACAAGGCCGACCCCATCACCGTAGAAAAAGTTCTCTCCCATGAAAACATGGTAGGTGTACTCAATGCAGAAACACTAGAGGTTACAGGTGATAAATTTGTAAATGGGATTACCTACAAAGACACGGTATCAGGAGTAGAAACACACATCGAGGCACAAGGTATTTTTGTAGAAATTGGTCAAATACCAAATTCACATATCGTAAAAGATCTTGTTGAGATAAATACATACGGTCAAATCGTAGCAGACCCATATACCCAAAAAACATCACAGCTTGGGATATGGGCAGCTGGTGACGTAACCGATGTTCGATACCATCAAAACAACATCTCCGCAGGAGATGCAGTAAAGGCGCTCGAGGACATCTATAAATACCTACATGCATAGCAAAACACCTAGATTCCCTAGGTGTTTTTTATTAAAAAAAATAGATAAGCGTATATCAAAAAAACAAGCACCTATAATACAGTAGATGCTTGTTTCTCCACAAACGACTCTAGGACACGTAACTGTTCTCTTGTATTTGCCCCTAATGCTTCCCTCTCATTAATCTGAATCGAATCAATTCGGCATTTCTGATCAAAAGAAATTCTTACAAGATCCGTCAAATAGTATTCGTTTTGAGCGTTGTTATTGCTGAGAGTCTTTAGATTATCCAGCATCCAACCAACATCACAGCAAAAATATGCCGGATTAACCTCCCTAATTAATAACTCTGAATCTAGAGCGTCTTTTTTTTCTACTATACGTACGATTTCACCGTCATCTCCACGAACAATACGACCAAAATTATAAAATTGATCGCGAAATAGATCATCACTATCGATAACCGCTGTTGCAATAGATAGCGGAGTTGATGATGCTTTTTTATTTTCTACCAGCGACTGAATTGTTTCAGCAGAAACAAACGGCTGGTCAGCATACAAAATCAAAACCCGCTCAGTAGAAGGATCTATGTAACCGGCCGCAGACATAACTGCATGACCTGTACCCTTCTGCTCACCTTGAATTGCATATATAGCACGATCACCTAGAGCCTCGGTAATCATGTCTGATTTATACCCAACAACAACGATAGGTTTTTTGTGATAGTTTGGTAACGATTCAATAGTCTCGACCACGCGTGCGACCATAGAACGACCAGATAATTCCGTAAGAGCCTTTGGAATATCGCCTCCCATACGAGACCCCTTTCCTGCTGCCAAAATAATAATTTGAGTATTTTCCATATATCTAAAGAAAAAGAAAAGTACGTGCGCGCGTACTTTATCTACAAG
>CAZQWK010000053.1:0-2349 GCA_964597245.1 uncultured Candidatus Saccharibacteria bacterium
CGCAGACAATCTCTCTCGAGACACATCAAGACCGGTACTATCCTGGTCAATTCCTATAAATACACCATTAGAACCAAGCTGTTGGCAAATCTCATAAGCATGTCCACCTCCATTTACGGTTCCGTCGACAATAACGTCACTAGGACAAATATCAATCCCAGAAATAACCTCCTGCATCAAAACAGATATGTGATCAGATTTACTCATATTAAATCATTCCAATGTCACCTAATTTTTCAGCAACAATATCAGCTTTCTTTTCAAGCTCTGATTGATAAGTATTCCATCGACCTTCGTCCCATAACTCAACTCGATTCCCAATCCCAACAACCATAACCTTTGTTTGTAAATGTGCTAAGTCCTTCAGAAAATCCGGAATTAAAATGCGACCTGCCGAATCAATATCCACTTCAACAGCACCCCCTAGAAAATACCTTGAGAATGCACGGGTATCACCTTGCCCCATTGAAAGCTCACTTAATTTCTCTGAAAATTTCTTCCACTCCTTTAGAGAATAAACAAACAGACATGAATCAAGACCTTTTGTAATAACTACAGTCTTCCCTAACTCTTTACGAAACTTTGCCGGCAAAGACATTCGTTTTTTTGTATCGAGCGTATGTGTGTGTTCACCAATTAGCATAATAATTTAACCAGATCTCGCGACGACCTTTATTTTGATAAAGCGGTAAACAACAGTGAAACGAGAATGAATTAATTGCTACATGAATACATTAGGTTGTTTCACCGTTATTTACCACTTCATCCCACTTATATTTTATATCATCCCACCCTACTATGCAAACATGAAACTATTTTTTAGAAGCTTATCTGTGGATAAGAAAAAACCATTGGACGAGTCACATGAAACGTTCTACGATATATACTATGAATATTATTTTATGGCTTAAAAAAATAACCTCTCGAAAAGCTAAGGTTATTGTAATTCTTGGACCCACTGCAACCGGAAAAACATCCCTGTCGATTGATATAGCAAAGAGGTACGGCGGAGAAATCATCTCTGCTGACTCTCGCCAGGTTTATCGCCAGCTAGATATTGGATCAGCAAAAGTCACAACTGAAGAAATGGAAAATATTCCACATCACATGATTGACATTGCTGACCTACAAAGACGATACACTGCACAAGAATTTGTAGAGCAAGCATCAGAGCATATTGCAGATATACTTGCTCGAAAAAAAACACCAATCATTTGTGGTGGTACTGGAATGTATATCGATAGCTTGGTGTTCGGGCAATCATTCCCAAATGTTCCACCTAACACAAAACTACGGATTGAGCTGGAAAAGTATTCTATCGATGAGCTGGTAAAGAGATTACGGTCAGTAAATCCAAAGCAGTACAAAAACATCGACCTAAATAATCGCGTACGAATTATCCGAGCCATTGAAATTTCCGAGGCTCTAGGCTCAATACCAAAGCGGAAACAAGTAAATAGATACAACTGCTTATTTATTGGACTAGACCTACCCCGTGATCAGCATCAAAAAATCATTCAACAGAGAATCGTTGATCGATTAGAAAAACAAAATATGCTAGAAGAAGAGCGTCTACTCCTGAAATCAGGAATAGAACACAAAAGACTACAGGAGCTTGGGCTCGAATACCGATACATGAGCTGGTATTTATTAGGGGAAATATCATACCAAGAAATGATAGATCAGCTGACCACCAAGACTGTTCAGTTTGCTAAAAGGCAGCGAACCTGGTTTCGTCGCAATAAAAAAATCTACTGGTTTAATCCAATTACAGAAAAAAAAGAGATAGATAGAAAAATAAAAACATTTATCTAAAAAAACATACCGAAAGGTATGTTTTTTTTAGGCACCAGGAAACATTCCGAATTGTGCGTTTTTCTTGGTGTGCTTCATGGCGTAGATATGAGCTTTTTTCTTATCTTTCTTTTTTTGCTCTGGCTTTTTATGAAGGTATTCTTTCTTTTCTTTTAGTTTTTGTTCGTAGTAATTCATTATCTACATAATATGTTTTATAAAGAAATTTTCAAACAAAAACAAACACATTCGTGTTTGTTTTTTAACTCGCGGGCGATGAGAGAATCGAACTCCCAACTAAGGTTTTGGAGACCTCTATTATACCATTTAACTAATCGCCCAGAGGAAAAAGGAAGTAATTCTTCCTTTTTCCGTAATATATAATGCAGAAAAAGTAATTTATTTCTTTTTGTGCATTTTCTTGGTTTCAGTAAATAATACTCGTTTTTTGAGTTTTTTACTGAATTTCATTAATGCAAGCTTTGCTGCATTGGCAAATTTTTTCTTGTTACGTTTGGTAACAAAATGTTCATCTGCCTCTTTTGAATACAATGT
>CAZQWK010000054.1:0-2251 GCA_964597245.1 uncultured Candidatus Saccharibacteria bacterium
GATATATTCCTGTACACGACGAGCAACCCAGACAGCCTCCTGATTACCAGAAAAAGCTTCGTACATCATAATTTTTTCACCCGCATCATTATCGGTAATTAATTTCTTGTCTACTCGCTGAGTATTTTTTGAGATAATATCATGCGATGCCTGCAAAATATTTTGCGTTGATCGGTAGTTTTGCTCCAACAAAATAACACGTGCTCCCGGGAAATCTTTTTCAAAATTCAAGATATTACTCATGTCAGCACCTCGCCAAGAATAAATATTCTGGTCACCATCTCCCACCGCACATAAATTATTATGCTGCGCAGACAGCAGGCGTACTATTTTATATTGAATAGTGTTTGTATCCTGGTACTCGTCAACATGAATATACTGCCAACGTTTTTGATATAGTTCTCGGATGGTTTGATTGTTTTTTAGTAGGCGATAGGTTTCGCTGAGCAAATCATCAAAATCCAATGACTGCTGCTCTTTTTTTAGGGTCTCATATTTTGGCCAAACAATTTTCACCATCTGCGTCAGCGGATTATTATTTGGCGTATATGTATGAACACTGTCTTCTGATGATTTTGCTCGTGAAATAACCGAAGCAATTTTTTTTGGTTCCCACTGTTTTGGATCAATATCCTCGGATTTCATAACCTGTTTAATCAAAGACATCTTGTCCTGTGTGTCGAGAATATTGAAATATTTATTAAGCCCTATTTCCGCATGATGCTGTCGCAGAATTCGCACCCCCAAGGCATGAAAAGTACACATCAACGGCATACCATCGTCATAACCGAGCATATCAGAAAGGCGCTCTTTCATTTCTGTTGCTGCCTTGTTGGTAAAGGTAATTGCCAATATTGCATGCGCTGGCACCCCTGTTTGAATCAAATGCAGAATCCTATGTGTTAGTGTTTTTGTTTTACCTGTCCCGGCACCTGCAATTACCAGCAATGGTCCCTGGACATGTAACACAGCATTTTTCTGCTGTGGATTTAGCGTATCAAGATAATTCATGTTGCCAGTATAACAACAGACCAAAAAACTAGCCAAAAGAAAAAACCCATCTTGCGATGAATTTTATGATGCTTGTGATTGAGTATCTGGTTTTTCTGCTTCGGGTGAATCCACAGACACACCTACAACCTCCTGTTGTTCTAATTCAGCAGCAAGGATTTTTGGTCCATTTTTTTCAAAATCAACAACGGCGCGTTTTGCATCATTCCATTGAGCCTGAATTTCGTCTCGATACGTTTTCTGATCAGGATCATTTTTTGGAATACGGATCATTTGCTGAAATAGCGAACGTGCATCTGATTTTAGTTGTGCAAGGCGATTACGCTCTTCTTCTCGTTGAGATAATTCAACGAAAATAATCTCACGATCTATGTCATCCGCCAATGAATCATTGAAACATTCTCGTTCCAAATATTCTAAATCAATCAATGGCATTTGACGTAATTGCTCTAGCGTATACGTAGATTCAAGATCCTCATAGCCTTCAGGTGTGAAATACGGTTTTTGCTGATCTATATCTTGCACCTCGTACCTATCAAGCATCTGCTCATTTTTACGAACCGCCTGTTCGGCCTCATTCATACTACGCTCTATTTCTGTACGTATATTTTCGTCAACACCCTTATCCATCAAACGGTACGTTTCTCTAGCCTTGTTTTGAGCCTCGATCAATAGCGATCTATCTGACAATAATTTTTTTAACATTTCTAGGTTTAGATTTGGAGATTCTTTTTGAATTGAAGACTCTATAGGCTGCATAATAGCACTAACAAATTCTTCATACTCTTCTTCGGTACCTAAAGAAATATTTTCAACCTGATGATCAGGCTGAGCAACAGAAAGGCCTCGTTTTTCAATTTCTTGTAACAGAGGTAGGTAATAGTTTTTATAATCAGATTTACTAATTTGATCATGTATATTCATCAAAACATCTGAACGCATACGCTCACGAACATTATAAAATCTATCCTCCAACTGTTCGTTGGTCAAATCAGTATAATCACCGATTTTTTCTACCTCGTCTATTGGTTTTGAGGAATAAGGTCTTACATATTTTTCATAGGGAATATCCTGGGTTTTATCTGGGTTTCGAACATGTTTTCCGTCCCAGTGCTGTTTTTTATCCATTGACATAAATTTATTATAACACATTTTTTATAAAAAGAAAAAGCCCTTAGGCTAATTCTTGTTCTGTTCTTCCCATTTCTTGGAAAAATTTAACTTCTTCGATAATTAATTC
>CAZQWK010000055.1:0-2184 GCA_964597245.1 uncultured Candidatus Saccharibacteria bacterium
AATTATCCTGGAAGAGGCTGGCGGGAAAATTACCGATCATTTTGGTAATAAACTTGATTACACTCAAGATTCAGTAATTTGGCAGAATGCGTTTGTTGCAACCAACACACTAACACATGAGAATGTCATATCCTTCATTAAGGAATTTAAAGATTCTAATTAAAAAACACATTAATATTAATGTGTTTTTTAATATAAATATTTATTCCCCTTTTGGTAATGATTCACAAACAATTCCATCATTATCACCATCCAATCGGTTTACATCAGTTCCACATTGTTCGTAGACTGATTGTGCCTCTGATTGTGTTAGGAAGTCGCTACAATTGTAATCATAGTATTCAGCATCCTGTGCATCACAGATCATACCAATATTTACCAAATTACCATCAGCATCTCGCTGCAACAATGATTCTTTGAGTGACCCTGTCTCCCACAACTTTTGTAAATCAAAATCAGTTTCCGCAATTTCTAATCCTGTAGCTAATCCTGCTACCCCACCAACCACAGCGGCACCTGTTTTAATAGTGCTATTGTCGGTTTTGTGTCCATACCAATACATACCAGCAGCAATCGCTAGAATAATTAGAATAACGGTTAGACGAGTTTTTTTACTTCGTCGCATTTTTTGTGTTTTACTCATACCCATACAGTATAGCTATTAATTTATAAAATCAAAATAAAAACACCTAATAGTGTTTTTATTTTACAGATACAACTGTGTACTCGGTGATTCCTCGAGGTGTCTCAACAGACACAATATCCCCCTGCGCTGCACCCATTACAGCAGCACCAATAGGAGATTCAAAACTAATTTTCCCAGCAGAAAAATCTGCCTCCTCATTTCCTACCAACTGATATGTCTTCTCGATATCTGTATCACCCTTAACCAAAACAACCGTTGAGCCCAAACCAGCGGTACCATCTGTATTTGCCTCTACAACAACTGCATTTTTAAGGATAAATTCAATTTGCCCAATTCGTGCCTCGTTTTTACCCTGAGCCTCTTTTGAAGAATGGTATTCTGCATTCTCTGACAAATCACCAAGAGACTTTGCAAAAGCCAATCGATCAAGAATTTGTGATCGAATAGTTGTTTTCAGGTACTCCAACTCCTGTTCTAATTCTTTTTTCTTTTCTGGTGTTAAAAATTCTTTTTCTTCCATATCGCTAGTATAATTTGCAAACCATTAATTGCAATAGACTAGAGATTTTCCCAAAATTCTGGATAGTGCAAATGTACTGAATCCATAAATGCTCTCATGGCACGACCCGCAGAACCATCTGAGTCACCTGGGGCGCGCTCCATGACTATCGTATATGCATACTGTGGATCCTCGTGAGGGAAATATCCAATAATCCAAGAATTATAATATTCATTATTGACACCCACCTGGGCCGTACCTGTTTTCGCTGCCATATCAACGTAGGGTAAGTTTATGATTTTTGCAGTACCTTCAGTTACAGTATCTCGCATACCTTCACGAATTAATTCATAATCAAGATCATCAACATCAATAGGAACAGAAATCTCTTCAGGGCGATTCTCTCTAACCAAATGAGGTGTCACCAAAGTTCCACTATTAGCTAATGCCGCAACAGCTCGTACCATCTGAATTGGTGTTACCTGAAAGCCAAACTGACCAATAGAGGTAATATAAGTATCTCCAAGGCGCCACGTCCCGTCCCGAAACAAGGATTTCTTCCAATCAGGATTCGGAATAGTCCCTGTTGCCTCCAAACCAAAATTAATACCTGTAGGCTCAGCAATATCAAAAGCCCGTATATACTCCTCTATCTTCTTGATCCCTAAACCTTCTTGGTCTTGATATCCTCCCCCGATAGCATAGAAAAAAGTATTTACAGAATCAGCGATAGCATGACGAACATCAGTAATACCATGCCCCTCCCTACGCCAATCTCTAAAAATAGATGGATTACTAGGGTTGTAGATATTTGGAATCTCTATGCGACCATTACTGTAAATACGAGTGTTTTCATTAATTAGATTTTCATTAAGAGCAGCAAGAGCCAAAAAGGGTTTGACTGTTGACCCCGGTGAATACAAACCTGACAAAACTCGATTCAAAAAAGGTTTTTGTGGATTATTAAAAAATGATTGAATAGATTCAACATCAGAACCTTCGGCAAGAATAAAGGGGTCGAACTCGGGATAACTCGTAA